>NZ_JBAWHG010000006.1:0-61010 GCF_049593655.1 Chlorobium sp. | reverse complement strand
TGTCGAGGAACTCCTGGTCGTACCAGCGGTTCTCCCAGATGATGCGAGCTATGGCGTTGGCCAGAATCCAGTCGGTGCCGAGGTTGGGCCGGATGTGCAGTACCCGGTCGGCGGCAATGTCCTGGCTTACCGCCACCGTCGCATTTTTTCGGGGGTCGATGATGACGATATGGCCCTCAGCCGCCGGTTCACCGGGATCGAACGCTTTCTTTTTATCCGCAACGGAACCTCCCTGCAGGTTCGGCATGATGTGCTCGGTGTAGAGAATGGTTGCCGATTCGTAGGCATTCGCTCCCCACAGCACTACGGTGTCGGCAAGCCGGGCGTCATCGACGTCGTAATTCAGCTCGTGCATGCCCCGTTCACGCGTGCCCCATGTTTCCGAGTTGTAAGCCGGGCGGTTGTGGATCGAAAGGTAGCTGGTTTTTACGCCGCTGAGGAAGAATTTTCCCGCCGCCCAGTTGTCCTCGAAACCCAGTCCCGAACTGCCGTGGTCGTAAAACTTCATGGCGATGCTGTCTGCGCCGTACTTGTCGATGGAGCTTTTCGTAAGGGTTGCGATGATTTCCACAGCGTCGTCCCACGAAATGGGCACGAAACCGTTCTCCCTGCGTATCAGGGGATCTTTCAGCCGTTTTTTCGTGTAGCCGTCCGGGTTGTAAGCCGTCAGCGCGTTGGTTCCGCCACGGATGGAGTAGTCGCCCTTGTTGATTCTCGACTCCTTTGCCGGTATGACGGCGAGATTGTACTGTTTGCCGTTCCTGCGGGTGATGACGTTGTGCATGGTCTCGGTGTAGGAGAAGCCCGACATGAGCTTGCCCTGTTTCGACAGATCGACCCCGAATGCGTTGGCGGTTGCCGAGCCGTTTTTGTCCTCCGGCCAGACATAGACGTTATAGCCGCAGCCTGCGCTGCAGTACTGGCAGACCGTGGTGTACTTTTCCGCATCGCCTGGCGGAATCGGAAGCTCATCCTTTCTCTTGAAAAGTGCCATGTCGAGTGCTCCTTAACTTACTTTTAGGTTGCCGATTCTGCCGTAAATGAGGCCCTGAACGCCTTCCGCGAAGATATCGCCGGAGGCCGGGTCCTCGCGCAGCACGATCTGCGGAATCCACTGCGAGGCGAGCCCCTGGAAGGTCTGCCCGTTGCGGTTCACGTCGAACATCGAGTAGTGGCACTTGCAGATCAGGCGGCCCTTGCTGTAGGTGACGGGGCACCCCATGTGCGTACAGAGGGAGGAGAACGCCACGATATCCTTCTGCGAACCGATGCCGTCGATTGCCTCGCTGCCGGTTTTCACCAGCACGCATGGCGACTGCTCGTCGGGAAAGTTGAAGGTGAGCGGCTGGTTCGGCTTGAGGGTTTTGCTGTTGCCGATTTTCAGCGACGGGTAGTCAGCTTTCGATCCGGGCCGGGTCTGCTTTTTACAGCCGGCCATAAAAAGCAGGGCGGTCGCCGTTGACGATTGCAGAAACTTTCTTCTGGAAAGAAGCGTCATTGTGCCTCCTTTGAAGGATAACAACTGTTAAATAGCCGGTTGCCCGGTATTGACCTGAATGAAGAAAAAACCTTGATCGGAAACGACGGAACTACGGTCGTGAACTTCTTGTGAACACGGTTCTGCGGGGCTGCAGAACGAAAAGGTTTGTGGAGAGAATCGCTATAACGATATATAGCTTGAAAGATATATATGCATTTTTCGTGAAATGTGCAAACCTATCACAGAGGCGCCTGGATGGCGTAAACCAGAAAAAGCCGGGGGTTCCGGCTTTTTCTGGTAATGCGAGGGAGGGTTCTTTTCAGACCTCCATGATCTCTTTCTCTTTCTGTGCAATCAGGTCGGAGAGCTGTTTTTCGAATTTGTGCAGGAGGTCGTCTGCCTCTTTCTTGCCGCGGTTTTTGTCGTCTTCGCTGATGGCCTTGTCTTTTTCCAGTTTCTCGATGTCGTGAATCATGTCGCGGCGCAGGTTGCGGAGCGACACCTTCGAATCCTCTCCGAATTTCTTGGTCAGCTTCACGAACTCCTTTCTTCTCTCTTCGGTAAGCGGGGGAATGGATACCCTGATGTTCTGGCCGTCGGCCGAAGGATTCAGGCCGAGGTTGGCGTCGCGGATAGCCCGCTCGGTGGCCGATACCATCGACTTGTCCCAGACCTGAACGGTAAGGGTATGCACATCCATGACGCCGATGTTTCCGACCTGCTTGAGCGGCATCAGCTGGCCGTAGGCTTCAACCTTTACCCTGTCGAGCAGGGCTGTCGTGGCTTTTCCTGTACGGATCGAAGCGATTTCATGCTGAAACGCCTCGATGGTTTTCTTCATTTTCGGCTCAATCTTCTGTGCGACCTCTTTTACGTTCATAGCGGTTTCTGATAGGTTGATACAGATTGCCCGGGAGCGCTTGTACGCTTATTGGGCCTTGGTCTGTGCTGCCGTCGATTTCGCGAACCGTTTGTTGAAGCGCTCGACGCGGCCGGCCGTATCAACGAGCATCTGCTTGCCGGTGTAGAACGGATGGCAGTTGTTGCAGATGTCAACCTTTATGGTATTACGGGTTGAGCGGGTTTCAAAAGCGTTGCCGCAGTTGGCGCAGTTGGCTGTAACTTTCGTATACTTTGGGTGAATATCCTTTTTCATGTGATTTCTGTGCTTTCTCGTGCAGAAAATTGATTTGGCCTGCTGTTAAAAAATAATAAGGCTGCTAATATACAAGAAATACTATCGAGATACAACAGCTTTCCTATGGCCGTCTTCTCACCATTAACCAGTCTGAAGGGGGTTGGACCGAAGCGGGCGGCAATCCTCGAAGCGGAAGGCATTGCAACGCCCGAGGACCTGTTCGACTATTTTCCCCGCCGCTATCTTGACCGCAGCACCATCAGAAACATCGGCGAACTTCGCGACGGCGAATCGGTGACGGTGGCCGGTACGGTTCTGCAGGCGCGTCTTGAAGGATCCGGGCCGGGACGGAGCCGGTTCAAGGCTGTACTCAGCGACGGGACCGGTTCCGTGGAACTCACCTGGTTCAGGGGAGTTCGGTATTTCGCTTCGGGTATTGCACCGGGCGATGCGCTTGCCGTACACGGGAAAGCGGGATCTTTCGGAGGCCGGCGGCAGATGCAGCATCCTGATTTCGAGCATCTCGGCGCATCGGCCGCCGAAGGTCTGCACCAGGGACATTCCGATTATGAGCTGTTTCATACAGGAAGGATCATACCCCTCTATTCCACCAGCGCGGCCATGAAACAGGGCGGCCTGAACTCGCGCCAGCTGCGCACCATCGTTGCCGGAGCTTTCGAGCGCTTCGCTCCGGGCAGTGAGGAGAATCTCCCGCCGGAGATCGTCGGCATGCATGCCCTTCTGCCGCTTGCCGAAGCCTATCGTGAAATGCATTTTCCTTCGTCTCATGAGCGGCTCGAGGCCGCACGGACGCGCATGAAATGGACCGAACTGTTCTACACCCAGCTGCTTTTCGCACTTCGTCACCAAGAGCTTGAAAAGAACCGGAGCGCCCCGGCTCTTACCCATTCGGGCGAGATTACCCGGCTGTTTTACGCCGGACTGCCCTTTACCCTGACCGAGGCCCAGAAGGCGGTAATCAGGGATATCTATCGGGATCTGAGAAGCTGTCGTCCCATGAACCGCCTGCTGCAGGGCGATGTGGGGTCGGGAAAAACGCTGGTGGCCATGTTTTCCATGGCGCTGGCCGCCGATAACGGCCTGCAGTCGGCCTTCATGGCGCCGACGGAAATACTTGCCGTTCAGCACTATCTTTCACTGAAGCGCTGGCTCTCTCCGCTCGGTATCGATGTCGCCCTGCTTGCCGGACGTCAGCCGAAGAAAGCAAGGGAGAACGTGCTGGCCGGTCTTGAAAGCGGTTCGGTGACGGTCGCGGTGGGTACGCATGCCATGATCGAGAAAGGAGTTTCGTTTTCACGCCTCGGGCTGGTGATCATCGACGAACAGCATCGGTTCGGCGTTCTGCAGCGGAAAGCCCTGCAGGAGAAGGCAGCGAGTCCGCATGTGCTGCTCATGACGGCCACTCCGATTCCCAGAACCCTTACCATGGCAGGGTTCGGCGATCTCGATGTCTCCGTTATCGATGCTATGCCGGAGGGCCGAGTGCCCGTAAAAACCGCACTTGTACCTGAAAATGCCAAAAACCGTGTCTACGAAGCGCTTCGGCGCGAAGTGGAGTCGGGACGGCAGGCCTATATTGTCTATCCGCTTGTAGAGGAGTCGGAAAAAATCGACTTGCGCTCGGCCGTTGAAAGTTTTCAGGAACTCTCGGCCACAGTACTCGAAGGTCTTCGTCTTGGCCTCATTCACGGCCAGATGACCCCCGAGCTTAAAGAGTCGGTTATGGACCGGTTCAGAATCGGCGATCTCGACGTGCTGGTCGGCACAACGGTGATCGAGGTAGGTGTCGATGTGCCCAACGCCACGGTGATGGTGATCGAGCACGCCGAACGGTTCGGTCTTGCGCAGCTTCATCAGCTCCGGGGTCGGGTCGGACGCGGCAGGCATGCATCGAGCTGTTTTCTGGTCCATGCGCAGCTTTCCGGTGAAGCTGCCGAACGGCTGCGGGCCATGGCCTCGACTCCCGACGGGTTCCGGATTTCGGAAATCGACGCGGAAATAAGGGGCGCCGGCAACGTACTCGGCAGGGAGCAGGCCGGCATGGTGAGCGGATTGAAGATCGCCGATCCGCTTCTTGACGCTCCGCTCATGCAGTCGGCCCGCAAGGCGGCTTTCGCGCTTGCCTCCGAAGACCCCGGACTGGAAAAACGGGAACACGCTATGATCAGAAGCTGTTATTTGCGTCATTATCATGACCGTTCCTCGCTTGCCGATATCGGGTGAGCGGCGGTTCAGGGAGGGTTAACACGGTATTCAGTCATGAGAGAAAAAAAAACAAATGAGTTATATTGCACAGGCCGCATAACCGGAACGTCCGGTGCGGCATATATGGTGACGACCCCGGACGCCAGGGTATTGCGCTGCAGGACCTTTCCGGGAACGCAGGGCGCCAACCCCGACTCCTCGCTGGCCGCCGTCGGCGATGAGGTGGAAGTTCAGCTTACCCTGAGTGGAACCGAAGCCCTTGAGGGCATCATCATGCAGGTACAGCCGAGAAAGAGCGCCCTCATCCGCAGAAGAGACCCCCGCCGCAACCGGAGCCGTGAAAAACAGCAGGTGATCGCGGCCAATATCGAACTGCTGGTGCCGGTCGTTTCGGCCTACGAACCGCCGCTTACGACCCGTCTTATCGACCGCTATCTGGTGTTTGCCGAATCCGAACAGCTTCCCGTGCTGCTGGTCGTCAACAAAATGGATCTCGACAGGGACGCTGGAGTACGCAGGATGATGGAGGTTTATCACGAACTCGGCTACCCTGTCTGCTACGTCAGCGTTTACGGCAATACCGGTATCGGGGAGCTTGTCGATGCCCTCGAAGGCAGGATTTCGGCTTTCAGCGGCCATTCGGGTGTCGGCAAATCAACCATTATCAACCTGCTGACCGGGGTCCGGCTGAAAACTTCCAGAACCAGCTGGAAGAGCGGCAAGGGCGTTCATACTACGAGCAATGCGACGATGCTTCCGCTCCCGGGAGGAGGCTACGTCATCGACACACCCGGTATCAGGGAGTTCAGTCTGGCCGATATTACGAAAGAGAATCTCAGGTTTTACTTCAGGGAGTTTCTTGATGTTATGCCGGAGTGCGCGTTTTCGTCGTGTTCCCACACCGTTGAGCCGGGCTGTGCGGTCAGGAGCGCAGTCGGGAAGGGCTCGATCGATGCCGGGAGGTATGAAAGCTACCTTGCACTTTTCGATGCCTTTGACGATGGAATCTGAGCACCGGGTTTTTTACCGTCTCACAAAACTACGTTACAGTAATTCATGATTGCAACCATCAATCCGGCAACCGAAGAGGTGCTTGCCGAATATCCCTCGATGTCGCAGAGTGACATTGAACGAATTCTCGACGCGGCATACCGCGATTTCGCCGACTGGCGCCGCTCTCCAATGCTCGACCGCTCGCGCTTCATGCTGCGTGCCGCCGCCCTGCTGCGCGAACGGAAGGCGGAGTATGGCGTCCTTGTTGCCCGGGAAATGGGAAAGCCGCTGGCACAGGCGATGGCGGAAATCGAGAAATCCGCATGGGTATGCGACTTTTACGCCGCGAATGCAGAAGGGTATCTGCAGCCCGAAGAGATCGATATGGACGGGGCAAAGGGTATGGTGGTGTTCGAGCCTCTTGGCCTGGTGCTGGGGGTCATGCCCTGGAATTTTCCCTTCTGGCAGGTATTCCGGTTTGCCGTACCCGCCCTTATGGCCGGCAACGGAGCCATCGTCAAGCACTCTCCGAATGTCACCGGTTGCGCAATCGCCATCGAGAGCGTTTTCCGTGACGCCGGGTTTCCCGAAAACATATACCGTACTCTGCACATCGAGCTGCAGGATGTGGACACGCTGACCGGAGCCGTTATCGCTCACCCGTGTGTACAGGCGGTTTCGGTAACGGGAAGCACCGCCGCTGGCCGTGCCGTGGCCACAAGGGCCGGCCGGGCGCTGAAGCGCAGCGTGATGGAGCTTGGAGGCAACGATCCCTACATCGTGCTTGACGACGCCGATCTTGAAAAGGCCGTTGCGGTCTGTGCCGCCGCCCGTCTGCTCAACAGCGGCCAGAGCTGCATTGCCGCAAAGCGCTTTATCGTGCACCGTTCGGTCAGGAGACGGTTCGAGGAGCTTCTTCTTGTGAGGATGCTCGGCGCCATAACCGGGGACCCCTTCGATCCCGCAACCGAAGTGGGACCCATTGCAAGAGCCGATCTCCGCATGGAGCTCCACCGTCAGGTCTCCCGGAGCGTCACGCAGGGAGCTACGCTGCTCTGTGGCGGCACTCTGCCGGAAGGGAAAGGATATTTTTATCCGCCCACCATTCTCAGCGACGTAACAAAAGGTATGGCGGCTTACGGGGAAGAGACTTTCGGACCGGTAGCGACGGTTATTGAAGCAGCAAACGACGATGAAGCCGTCGCCATAGCCAACGACAGCGAGTATGGTCTCGGTTCGGCGGTGTTCTCGGCGGACCATGGCCGCGCCCTTGCGGTAGCCTCAAGGCTCGAAACCGGAAACTGCTTTATCAACGCGATGGTTAAGTCCGATCCTCGCCTGCCCTTCGGGGGGGTCAAGCACTCCGGCTATGGTCGTGAGCTTTCCAGCTATGGAATCAGGGAATTTGCCAATATCAGGAGCCTGTATTTCGGTTGAATTACAGGCCTGACCATGCTTTTATCCTGCCGGCAGGAGGGATGTTTCCGGCAGGGTTTGCAGTATTAAAAAGTGGCAGCCAGGTCCGAAAGGTAGGTCTTGATCGACTGGTGCTTGCCGAGTCCCAGCTTTTTATGCATGCGGTAACGGATGCTTTCCATGCCTCTGGTCGAAATCCCTACGGAACGGGCAATCTCCCTGGTATCGTAATTGAGTTTTACCAGAAGGCTGATGCGAAGTTCCCGCTGGTTGAGATGCGGGTGCTTTTTCTGCAGCTTCGAAAGGAAAACCGAATCCGATTCGGTCAGTTCGATGTTGAGTCTTTTTTCGATGGTTTCCGTCTCGATAAGGCTCAGGCAGGAATCGGTCATCTGCCGTTTCTGGTCCTGATCGATATCAAGGGCGTAAATCTGGTCGAGAAGATTGCGCAGGGCGGTTGTTTTTTCGGCGATGGCCGTTGATACGCGCGTAAGTTCCATATCCTGGTTGGCTATGCGCGCTTTCAGTTCGCCCATCTCTTTCTCGCTCTCCCTTGCCTGCTTCCTGTTGAGTTCAATCTGAGCGTTAAGCTTTATAACCGCATCGGTTATTTTCTGCTCGTAATCCTGTTTCAGTTGTTCGAGTTCCATTTCTTTTTCTTTTTCTTTTTCCCGCAGATCTGTCTGCATTGCTTCAATTGCTTTAAAAAATGTGTAGTAGTTATCGTCGAAAGGCGGTACGGAAATATGTTCGTCGAACATATCGAACCAGGACATCCTTACCAGATAGGCAAGAAAGTTCCTTTTCATTATTTCAGCATGGCTTTCGGGAGGGGGTTCCGGAAGAGTGCCCTTTTCGAACTCCATAATCGCTTCCAGAGCCTGCTGGCGGTCTTCGGTAACAAGTACGCGAAGGCCCTCGGGAACGACGGCGGCAAAGGACTCCACAAGAATACTCACAGACGGCTGTACATGGTAAAAAACGATCAGCTTGAATTGCGGATTCCGGTTGTAGAGGAGTTTGGTTATGGACTTTTTGTAGGGATACGATACGTCGGCTACATGAGAGAAATCCCACAGGCAGAAAACCGGTTCATCGGTAAGGCCGCATTCGCGAAGCACGGTATCGAAAAGGTCGATATCCATGGCGTCGAGCGTAATATCGTAACGTGCTTCTACGGAGCTTTCAAGGATATTTCGTCCAAGAAGCCTGATGTGTTTCGTGAACCCCGCCTGTAAATGTTCGGTTTCCCAGTGTTTTTGCTCTGAATCCGGAAGAATTGCTGCGATCTCTTTACTCATAAAGTGTAACTTATTCACGGCTTAAGTGTGTTATGACGTGATAACAAAAGTAATATGGCGAATTTTTTTGAAGTATTCAATTTTTTGTCGCACTTATTTTTAAAAAATACACTGTCGTTTGTAATTTTTATTGGAGTCCGGTGAGGTATGCCTTGATCGAGAGGTGTTTGCCGAGGCCGAGTTTCGTGTGCAGGCGGTACCGGATGCTTTCCATTCCTCTCGTAGAGGTTTCGTACATCTGTGCAATCGCTTTTGTGGTGAGCTTTTTACGTACGAGCAGGCATAGGTGCAGTTCGTTTTCGGTGAGGTTCGCGTGCAGGCGTTTCAGCTTTTCGATAAAGATCGAGTCTTCATCACTCAGCTTCAGATCCGCAATATCTCCGATGCTTTTTTTGCCGGAGTGGCTCTGGCGAATGTTTTCAAGAAGGTCATCACGGCCAAGTGCCGATATCCGGCGGCAGATCTCTTCGGCGGAAAGGCTTTTTTTCTCTTCGACGATTTTCAGCCGCTGCAGTTCTTCGTCGCGCCGCTGTATTTCTTTCTTGAGCGCCGTTACCCGCCCTTCGTGCTCTTTTGCCGATCCGGTATGCAGGGAGATCTGCTGCTGCAGACGGCTGACCGTTTCGCAGCGCCGCCGCTCTGATTCCTCCTGCAGTTTTATTTTCTTTTTCCTGTAGATTGCGTCCTTCGCTATCATGTCCTTGCGGAACTCCTCGACGGCAAGAAAATAGGGGTAAAACTCGTGGTCGGGGGCAGGGGGATGCATCTGCTGGTTGAGAATATGGAGCAGGGATATCCGGGTCATGGAAGCGAGCAGCTCCTTTTTCAGTTCCGTTGATCCGGATGACGGGTTCTCCTCCACCGTGACCCAGCTTTTTCTCTTTTTCATGTCCAGGATCTTTTCGACAGCCTCCCGGTAGCTTCCGGTGCTGGTCATGCAGACGTTTTCCGGAGCGATCAGGCAGAAGCGGTCAAGATCGTTTCGTATTTCGTTGTTTACGTTGTACAGGACGATCACCCGGATGTTTCTCCCCCAGTTGAACACGAAATTCAGGAAATTCTTGCTGTACAGGTATTCGATGTCCGTTACCTTTTCGAAATTGACTATCAGGTAGAGCGGAATTCCGGAAAGATTGAGATCTTTGAGGATTGTCAGGAACCGGCGGGAGTCTATTCCTGCCAGCGAGATTTCCGGTTTTGCGGAGCGGTGTACAAAATGAATGATGTCGTCGCCAATCAGACAGAACACGGTGTCGTAACCGTTTTCGGCGTGAGGCGCTACCCATTCAGGCTTTTCCCTGATCGGCAGACGCGATACGGGACAGCGTTTCATAAAGGTTTTTATTTGAATTATCCGGATTAAATATATCCTTTATTTTTCATGTATGCAGCATCCGCCGTATTATCTGATGCATTAATGCGGGTATTGTGAGGTGTTCTGTCCGGCAGTAAAATCCGCCAGCCGTAAAAATAGTTATTTTTTTACGCAAAGGCAGTAGTATGCAGTGAATAATTTCAGAGGAGTTGAATAGCGTGATCGATTTGTCGCTGAACATACTTTTTGTGTGTTATGAAAATATCTGCCGCTCTCCCATGGCGGAAGGCGTGTTTCGCCGGCATGCCATCGCCGAAGGGCTCGGTCACCGTGTTATGGTGGATTCCGCAGGCACCTGTGGCTATCAGCGAGGCTCATTTCCCGATGAGCGGGCTGTAGCCGCGGCTTGGGGTTTCGGTATCGATATCGCGCAGATCAGAGCCCGCTGTGTCGACGATCTCGATCTCGACCGGTACGACTGGATATTCGCGATGGACCACGAAAATTACGAGGATATCGGCCGGATCACGGGATTTGCCGGGAAGCCCAGGCTGCGGCTCGCCATGTCGTTCGTGTCCGGTCGCGATCACGAGGAAATTGCGGATCCCTACTACGGAACGGAAAAGGATTTTATGCGGGTTATGGACGATCTGTTCCTGGCTTCCGCCCATATCCTCAGCTCTCTTGCGGAGCATCATCGTTTTCCGGAGGTTGGTGATGCCTGAACGGTGCCGTTTTACCTTTATTTTCAATCCCGAGGCTGACAAGGGCAGGGCTGCGCGCCTTGAACCCTGGCTTCGGGGCAGGGTCTGCAGTCTTGACGGCGCCTCCCTCATGACAACCGCCCACGCCGGTCATGCCAGCGAAATCGCTCTCGATGCGAGTGTCAGGAGCGACTGTCTCGTTGCCTGCGGAGGTGACGGAACGCTGCATGAAGTGGTCAATGCCGTTGCCGGCAGCGATATTGCCGTCGGGGTGCTTCCTCTCGGTTCGGCAAACGATTTCGTCAAGACGCTCGGGGGCAGCGGAGATGCCGGCGCCGCACTGCAGGATTGTCTTGCCGGTCAACGGCGTAAGGTCGATCTCGGCTATGTTTCCTTCAACGGCGGAGAACGGCGTTTTTTTGTGAACTCCCTCGGAATGGGGCTGACCGGAAGAATTGCCGAAGCAGTCAAGCGCACGACCTGGCTCAAGGGCGAACTCAGTTACGCGCATGCACTTTTCAGTGTCCTCGTAGGTTATGCGCCGCTAAAAATGCATATTAAAATCACTGCTCCCGATGCCGTTTTTGAAATGCATGAGCCTGTTTTCGCGTTTTCCGTCTCGAACGGTAAAATCGAGGGAGGCAGGTTCCGTATCGCTCCCGATGCGGATCCGGCAGACGGGCTGCTTGATGTCTGTATTCTGAAATCCATACCGAAACTTGCATTTTTGAGCTATGTTGTGAAGTATCTTCGCGGCAGCCAGATTCAGGACCCGAAGGTGGTTTACTGCAAGGCTAGTTCCATAGAGATAATCATGGCGGAGCCTGATGTCATGCACATGGACGGAGAGGTTTTCGAGAGCCTGCCAGGGAGGATCATCATATCTGTCGCTCCTGCCGCGCTTACGGTTGTCTCCCCTTAAGCGAATAATCCGATAGTCACCGATAAAACGATGCAGTATCTGGTTTTTGAAGATGAGAAGGTTTCGCGCCTGAAACCGCTGGTTAATTTCAAACCCGTTTATGGTCTCTATACCGGGTTTCGTTCCCTTGCCGAAAAACTTGAGGATGCAACGGCAGGCTCGGTGCGGCTGACATGGCACCTGAGAGAGTACCTCGCACCGTTCTATGGCGAACAGCACCCGGAAAGAATTCTCAACAGAATCGACGGGGATGAGCTTTTCCTCATCAACGGCAGGCTGGTCTCTGACGACGTTGCCGCCGAAATCATCATCCATGCCGCTCTCGATCCCGGTTGCGCGCTTATGCAGGGTGACAATCTCCTCTTCGCCCGCATGCCTCGTTCCCGGTTTCCCGGACTCTCAGGTGGTCGTCCGGCGGGCCTGATCGATACGGACGTGCTTGCGGAGTGCCTTTCGGTCCGGCAGGTCGAAGGATTCCGGGTTGTCGACAATCTCTGGGATGTCATAGCTTTTCATGCCGACGAAATGGAGCTGGACGGCAGATATATCGAGGCAGGCGTGCTTGCCGGCGACATTCACCCTTCCGCGGTCATCGTGAACCGTTCGAATATTTACGTCGCACCGGGAGCGGTAGTCAAAGCCGGAGCCGTGCTCGATGCGGAGGACGGTTTCATCAGCATCGGGAGTGGGGCGGTGGTCGAATCCCATGCTCTTCTTATGAACAATGTCTTTCTGGCTCCCTGGGCGAAGGTCAAGGCCTCAGCCAGGGTATACAGCAATGTGTTTGTCGGTACAGCCTCGAAAGTCGGCGGTGAGGTTGAAGATTCCCTTGTCGAACCGTTTGCGAACAAACAGCATGACGGCTTCCTGGGTCATTCATATATTTCGTCATGGTGCAACCTCGGTGCGGGCACCAATACCTCCGATCTGAAGAACAACTACGGCAGCGTCAAACTGCTTATGGAGGGCATGGAGATTTCCACCGGACTGCAGTTTCTCGGTCTTCTGATGGGTGATCACGCGAAATGCTCGATCAACTCGATGTTCAATACCGGCACTATCGTAGGCACATCGGCGAATGTTTTCGGCGGGGGATTTCCTCCCAGAGAGGTATATCCCTTTACCTGGGGGGGCGCTGCCGATGGATTCGGGCCCTATATGATCGACAAGGCGGTTGAAACCGCCCGGAAGGTCATGGAGCGAAGGCAGGTCGTCATGAGCGCCGCTTATGAAGAGATGTTCCGTTTTGTCGCCGGCAGGGAACAGGGCCGTAAATTTTTTCTTTAACCGTATAATGTTTGTTTCCGCATGATTCTCGTTATAGATAATTATGATTCGTTCACCTATAACCTTGTCCAGTACATCGGGGAATCCGGCGCATCGGTCGAAGTTTTCAGAAACGACGGGATAAGTGTCGAAGAGATCATCCGGCGCGCTCCCGATAAAATCGTCATTTCGCCCGGACCGGGAACTCCCGATGATGCAGGCGTATCGGTTCCGCTTATCAGGGAACTTCAGGGCAGCATTCCTCTTCTCGGCGTCTGTCTGGGGCATCAGTCAATTGGCGCGGCGCTGGGCGGCAGGGTCATCAGGGCCGGCCAGATCATGCACGGCAAGACCTCAATGGTCCATCACGATGGCACCGGCTTGTTCAGGGGAGTGCAGAACCCGTTCATCGCCACAAGGTACCACTCGCTCATCGTCGAACGGGAGTCGCTTCCTCCTGCGCTGAAGGTGAGAGCCTGGACGGAAGACGGCACCATCATGGGCATGGACTGTGTGGAAATGCGTCTCTACGGAGTGCAGTTCCACCCTGAATCGATCATGACGGGAGAGGGAAAGAAGATTATCAGAAACTTTCTGGAACTGCAGCCTTAAGGCGGAGCCGACCTCCGGATTTCCATGAACAAACCGCTTTCTTCAGACCAAAGGTGCGAAAAAACACCCGCCGATGCGCTGCCGGTTAAGCCGGTTTCAGGCCGGGATACCGATTTCATGGTCGACGGATGGCGGGTATTCAAAATCATGGCGGAATTCGTCAGCGGTTTCGAAACCATGTCCGAAACCGGCCCGGCCGTTACGGTTTTTGGTTCTACGCGGGAAGCGCCCGGCAGCATCGGATACGCTCTCGCCCGCAATGCCGGCGCGCTGCTGGCGCGCGAAGGGTTTGCGGTGATTACCGGAGGCGGTCCGGGGGCCATGGAGGCGGCCAACAGGGGGGCCCAGGAAGCGGGAGGTATTTCGATAGGGTTCAATATCAGCCTTCCCAACCAGCAGCGGCCCAACCGGTATATCGATAACGGACGTCTGGTCACCTTCCAGTATTTTTTTGTCCGTAAGGTCATGTTTCTGAAATACTCTCAGGCATTCATCGCTCTTCCCGGCGGCTTCGGTACGCTCGACGAGGTTTCCGAGGCGATCACCCTGATCCAGACCGGAAAAAGCGCCCGGTTTCCGGTTATCCTCATCGGCAGGGCCTACTGGGACGGATTTTATGGCTGGGTACGGGACACCATGTGCGGCAGCCATGGTTATATCGACACATCCGACCTGGATTTTATTTATCTTGAAGACGATCTGGACCGGGTGGTGCCGATAATCAGAAGCTTTTATCCCGAAGGGTACTCCCTGAATTTTTAAATCCCGTGAGCTGTTTCCTGTCGTACGAGTCGATCCAGTTCAGCAGCAGAGTGCGTTCCTCTGTACTCATTCTTGATTGCGGGTACAGGCCATAGTAGAGCGGTTGATGACCGCTGCCCTCAAGAACGGTTTTCCTGACAGCTCGCATCCGGTGCACGGCAATCGTCGTGTTGGCGTTGTCCCACTCTGAAAAATTCAGCGCACGGCGTCCCCCGGACACCATTGCCGAAGCCGCCCATGAGGCCGGAGCGATATATGCCGGAGCGCTCCATTTTGTACGAAAGGAGTGGCAGTCGAAACAGGACTTTTCCAGAATCGCCGTAATCTTGACCGGTGCTTTTACCGGCGATGTTTCCGGCGGATTGATCCGGTCGAGTGGAATGAACTGGACGATCATGAGGCCAACCACCAGCCTGCTTGCAGCTTTTTTGAAGGAATATGCAGACATCGATTAGAAGAATTTTCAGGAATTTCCTTTTTTATCTTAAACGTTTAACCGGAAACTATAGTGATATTTCCCTGTGAAAAGGCAGTTTGGTACTATCTTCCGCAGATTCGTGCAGATCTGGCCATCGAGCTGGTCAAAACCGGCTTGACGCAGTCCCAGGCGGCAAAAAGGCTCGGAGTGACTCCGGCTGCCGTGTCGCAGTATATTCATAAAAAGCGAGGTCTGCAATTGCCCAGAACCAAGCTTTATCGCCAGGAAATCAAGGCTGCGGTCAAGAAAATATGCGACGAGGCATCGGTCGAGGAGCTTCATTTCATCGTCTGCAAATGCTGCCAGCTTCTGAAAAAGGAGGGTGAAACCGCTACGGCAGCAGAAGGACGTCAGTGTTCATAAAGAAGAAGTTATGAGTAAAGTTTCCTGTGGATGGTTTGAAGATGTCCGGAGTTTCCGTTTGTCGTCGATCGTTACGATTCTGGTTGTGAGCACCGGATTCGCAATCCAGTATCTTGCCGGCGGGGTGGGCGTGCCGGTACTCTCCTGGCCGTTCAATGGCGTGTTTCTCGCCGTTTTCGCCGCCTTGCTTGTTTTGCTGGGTGTCGCATTCAGGAACAAACCCTTTGTTGTCTGGCTGGGCGGCATTCCGCTCGGTCTCTCGCTTATTTTCGGGATCGCCTTTCTTTCCCTCCTCGGGGGCGTCATTCCCCAGGGGGGGGTGACCGGCGCTTCGCTGCCCGCACGCCTGGGCCTCAACCGTATTTTTTCCGGGTGGCCTTTTCTGCTGACGGTGCTTCTGTTTCTCTCCAATCTCGGCCTTTCGGTTGTCTGGAAGACCATTCCGTTCAGACCTTCGAACCTCCAGTTCATGCTTTTTCACGGCGGCTTCTGGATCGCCCTTGCCGCCGGGCTTGCAGGAGCACCCGACCTGCAGCGTCTCATCATTCCGGTCTATGAGGGACGCCAGAACAGCAGGGCGTACATTCCGGAGGAGAACCGCATGGTCCAGCTTCCTTTTTCCGTCTATCTCGACGATTTTTCCATTGAAGAGTACAGCCCTCAGCTGGTGCTCTACGATCCGGGGTCCGACCGGGTAATACCCGGAAAATCCGGCAGCGTTGCCGAGGTCGGCAAAGGATACCGGGCGGTATGGCCCGGCTTCGAGGTGAAGGTGCTCGAATATCTGGGGCATGCGCTTCCGGACAGCAGCGGAAATCCCCGTCCGGCGGACCCGGAAAACGGGATCCCCTACGCCAGGGTCAGGATCAGTGCTGCCGGAAAAAGCGTCGATCGATGGCTGAACACCGGAAGTCCTTCTGTACGTCCCGGAGTGGTGCAGCTCGGCCGCTATTTTCTGGTCATGTTTCCCGGTACGCCGAAAGTCTTCCGTTCCGGGGTGGTGCTCAGCGGCAGTCGGGGCAGAAAACCTGCGATACTCGAGGTGAACAAGCCGGTGGAGTTCGACGGATGGAAACTGTACCAGATGGGGTATGACGAAAAGGCAGGGCGGTGGTCGCAGCTCAGTCTGATCGAGGCAGTCAGGGATCCCTGGCTTCCCGCTGTATACTGCGGTTTTTTCATGATCATGGCCGGCAACGCCATGTTTTTCTGGAAGGGAATGAAACGGGGAGGGAGCGTATGACACTTGCCGATTTTCCACTGATCGCCACGCTCGCTATGGTCTGCTGGGCTGCCGGTTCGATCCTTCGCTTTGCCTCGCGGCGCTTTCCGGCGCTGCGCATTCCATCCTATCTCGTCATGGTTGCCGGAACCGTCCTGCTCGGGTGGTTTATCGCCGCCTACTGGGTCGCCCTCGAACGTCCGCCGCTCAGAACGCTTGGCGAGACAAGGCTGTGGTATGCCGCGCTTATTCCCGTTGTGGGATTTCTTGTGGAATACCGCTGGAAGGTCGGCTGGCTTAAATACTACTGCATGTCGCTCGCCGCATTTTTTCTCGTCATCAACCTCTCTACCCCGGATGTGTTCGACAAGGCTCTCATGCCAGCCCTGCAGAGCGTCTGGTTCATTCCCCATGTGGTTGTCTACCTTATCGGCTACGTGCTGCTTGCGGCCTCCTCGGCCGCCGCATGGCACAACATTTTCACCGGGCTCCGCTCTCAGACCGACCATCAGGACTTTTCGCTGTCGCACTATCTTGCGCTGCTGGGTTTTGTCCTGCTCACCTTCGGCCTCGTGTTCGGTGCGCTCTGGGCGAAGGAGGCATGGGGGCACTACTGGACCTGGGACCCGAAGGAGACCTGGGCCTTCATATCATGGCTGGCCTATCTCGGCTATCTGCATCTTTCGGCCAACAAGACCGGCTCCGGCAGACTGCAGTGGTATCTGGCCCTCTCGTTTCTCGTGCTGCTGGTCTGCTGGTTCGGTGTGAACTACCTTCCTTCGGCGCAGAACAGCGTGCACAGCTACCAGCCGAATTAGCTGCCGCTGCCCGAATCCCGGCGAAGCCTAAAGCTCGACGATGAGATGGGCTTCGGTCGAATGTCCCGCAAGCAGGTTCTTCAGGGTGTCGATCAGCTCCATGCCGTACTTGTCAAGGTAATAGAAAATGTTGATCAGCCGTTCCTGGGGCATCCCTTCCGGGAAGAAAGCGGTTTCGGTTTTCAGTATCTGTTCGATCAGCTCCTCGTTTTTGCGCCGTCCCGCCTTGCGGGTTTTCTGCTCGATCGATTCAACGATCTTCACTGCCTGCTGGATCGAGGCGGCCAGCACCGGTTCAAGTGTCGGGTCGATTTTCGCCAGAGCCGGGCCGAGATCCTGAAGCGCTTTCTGCATATC
Organism: Chlorobium sp.; assembly: GCF_049593655.1. NCBI lineage: Bacteria > Pseudomonadati > Chlorobiota > Chlorobiia > Chlorobiales > Chlorobiaceae > Chlorobium > Chlorobium sp. The sequence goes on along the minus strand of NZ_JBAWHG010000006.1, from coordinate 43,637 downwards.
GGTTCTGCTTCTGGCGAACAGCCCGTTGAGTTCGGAATTCTCGCCCACCCCTTCGGCATTTCGCTTCAGGGCCTGCAGATCGCTGAAGACAGCGTGGTAGATCTGTTTTCTTGAAAAGCCCGGTCGTCCGGAAACCCGCAGCAGCTTGTCCATGATCCGGCTGAATTTGGGTTCGACCAGCGTAAAACTGCCTCTCGGTATGATAAACGGCATGCTTATGCCGAAGTGCTCGTAGTTCCTGCGGAACTGAGCCAGATAACTGATCTCTCCCGGTCCGGCGATCGATGCGAATGCCGGCAGTACGCTGTCCTGTACGATCGGGCGCAGCACGACATTCGGGCTGAACCGCTCCGGATGGTCTTCGGTGAGCTCGAGCATCTGGTGGCGCGAAAGCCGCACGTTGTCGGGAGTGATGACGAAGATGTTCTCTTCAGGATACTCGATCTTCTGCCGCTGGCCAAGGTGGTTGATATGAAAGAGGTTTACCGATCTCGGTTTCGACTGCGCGCTGTAGCCGAGATGTTCCAGAGTCGAGCTTTGTGCGATAACGTTGTAGGACGATGCCGGACAGGTGGAGATCTCACGCTGGAACACCGGCAGCGAGAGCCTCTTGAAATCCGGGTCCTGGCTTGAGAGCAGCAGAAGCGGCTGGTTCCTGAAAAGCCGCATCATGATCTGGGCAAAGCTCATTTCAAGCGTGTTGCCCGGAAAACAGCTCTCCCGGAGAGTGTCGGCAATGGCCGGCTTTGAAGGAGAGTCCGGCAGACTGTCCAGAAAGCTCTCGACGATCTGTCGGATATCCTCGCCGAAGCACGATGCGGCCACCATCTGGTCCGGAAGCCGTTTGAAGGGTTCCGGTCTGAAATGCCCCACGTCCCCCTGCTGCCAGGTAGCCGCATGGGCGGATTCGTCGTAATCGTGATCCTCTCCTTCGATCCAGAAAACCGGTACAAAGTCGTACTCCGGAAAGAGTGATTTCTGCTGTTCGGCGAACACCACGGCGGTCAGGGCCTTGTAGACGGTGTAGGCCGGTCCGGTGAACAGGCCTGGCTGCTGACCCGTAACCACGGCCATACACCGCGGAGAGCGCAGTTTTTCGATCTCCTTCAGGTGCAGATCGGAACATCCATACCGGATATTCTGGCGGCGAAGGATCTCCACCAGGAGGCTCCTGTCAAAGCTTCTCGACTCAAGCGTATGGAGCTGGCGGTAATAATCGGCCTCTTTGAGATAGTCGAGGTGAAAGCACGAGGAGATCAGGCGGTTTCTCTCCTCGCCCTCGGTGGTATAGTCTTTGAAGAGCGGAGGAAAACCCTTTTTCGGGGTCAGGATGGTCCGGTAGTCAAGTAGAAATGTGTTCACCCGTTTATTTTTGCAGGTTCCATTGGTTCAGGCTGTCGAGAAAAGCCGTGTTGGTAAGGTCGCAGGAGAGCGGCGTCACCGATACATAGTTGCGCCGCACGGCATACTCGTCGTGGAGCAGGGAGGTATCGAGCAACTTCAGGGTTCCGTTTAGCCAGTAGTAGGGGTTGCCGTACATGTCGTTGCGTTCTATGGCATCCTCCTCCCAGCGGGAGCTGCCCTGCCGGGTGACCAGAATTCCCGCTATCCCTGATTCGGGGAGGTTGGGAATGTTGACCGAAAGAATGGTATCTGCGGGAAGCCCCTCCTGCAGCACTTTCCGGGCAAGTTTCCGGGCGAATTTTCCCGCATAGGTGAAATCGGCATTCTCGTAGGTGGTCAGCGAAAAAGCCAGAGAGGTGATGCCCTGTATCGCACCTTCTCGCGCGGCGGCAACGGTTCCCGAGTAAAGTGTATTGGTTGCCGTGTTGCTGCCATAGTTTATGCCTGAAACGATAAGATCGGGTTTCCCGTCGAGAATATGGCTGAGCGCCACCTTGATGCAGTCAACCGGGGTTCCCGATACCGTATAACCGAAAAAGCGGTTGTTTTTCGCGTACTTTTTTATCCGCAGCGGAACACCGAGAGTCATGGCGTGACTTTTGCCACTGTGGGGTTCGGCGGGGGCCACGACCGTGACCCTTCCGATTTTTTTCATCGAAGCCGCCAGCACATGAAGGCCTTCACCCTCGATGCCGTCGTCGTTGCAGACCAGGATATGCGGTTTTTTCAGCTCAGTCACAAAACTGCTCGGTTTGTTCACAAAACTCCCCTCAGGCGGGCGTAAAATTAAGAAAGTTCATCTCAAAAATCATGTCCGAGGCTGAAATACCAGACGGTATCGGAAAATCTCAGCGTGGAAGCCTCCGTGTCCTTCTCCTCGTGGAGGAACGCGAACGCTTTCGATACGATCAGCCGGGCCGGTCCGACCGGAGTATCCCATACCAGTCCGGTGCCGATGCCGTGTATGAGCCGTGCGAGCGACATGTCGCTTCGCTGCCGCCAGGCATTGCCGGTATTGTAGCAGAGCAGGAACGACGCGGGGAAGATCACCTCGAATGGAGGCGTGTAGCTGAACTGCACACCCGCCACGGCCATATTGCTGCCGATAAGATCGTTCTCTTTCAGGCCGACGAACCTTCGGCTGTAGCTGTTTCCAGGGCCGCCGAGAAAGAACTGCTCGGAAAGGGGCAGGTAGCTGCTGCTTATGCCTGCGGCAGCCGAGAGCTGCAGCGTGGTATGTTTTCCGAGGGGTATGTTCTCCTCGTGCAGTCCGGTAACCTGCCAGAACAGGGCGTTGTTGTCCAGCACCGCGGGAGTCGCCGAGTAGCTCAGATGGGTATGGCGGCCCGAAGTGGGGATCTGTGCGCTGTTGCGCGAGTCGATGGTCAGGGACGTTCCCACCGAGAAGAGGTTTCTGTTATCGGTGGCGAGCGCGGGCTGTTCCGGCCCGGTTTCGTGGTACGACTGCGCATTCTGCAGGGTGGCGTCCAGCGACAGCCGTCCGTTTTTTCTGATTCTCGTTCCGAATGCACCCGTTATGCCGTATCGCTGAATGCCGTAGGTGGAGACGTTTTCGTAGGAGTAGCCGCTGAACTCTTTTGAAAAGTGCAGCTCCCTTGTATCGAATTCACGCTGGTCGAAAAAGAGTTTCGAGAAAAGGGTGAAATGTGTCGAGCCGATCCGGGGTATGGTGTACTCGATGTTGGCCACGGTGTTGTTCTGTCCGGCCTTGAACCATCCTCCGAGCGAACCGGTGGTTCCTCCGAGATTCTCGTTCCGGAAGTCGAGCAGGAACTGGGCGTTGCTGGTTTCGTCGTAACGCACCCCAAGCCTGAGCACCGATGAGGGTTTTTCCATAAGCGAGAAGGTCAGGGTTCTTTCACGGCTGTCCTCCAGAAACGAAGACTTTTCGGCAGCCACCGAAACCCGGTTGAAAATGCCGGTTTCATAGAGGTTTCCTGTTGATTCTTCCGCTTTTTCGAGCTGTATGGCTTTTGCAGTGTCAATCTTGATCTCCCTTCTGATCGGAGTCAGGCCGGTTACATTCCTGTTCTGGACGATTTCGATGTTTTTCACCTTGCCCGACGACATGCCGATGAAGAGGGTTCCTTCTGAAACGGAGATGCTTTCCGGTTCCACCAGGCTGTATCCCCGGCTTCGGTAGAGGCGGACCAGATCTTCAATGGCCGCCGTTCCGGCGCTGTTGGTATACAGGCTGTTGATGATCGGTCTGAAGCAGCTTTCGATCTCTCCCGAAGGGAGCCGTTCCTCAGGGCCGCCCGACACCACCACACTTCCTATCCGGGGAAGCGGAGAAAGATGGAATACCACGGTTTTTCCTGCGGAGTCGAAGGTGGCGTATACCGAGGTGAACAGGTCGGTTTCAAGCAGTTCCCGGAGAGTTCTCGACAGCGACTGTCCGTTGCGGACGATTCCTGCCACGATTCCGCTGTGCTCCGGACTCATGGGCCTGCCGGTGTCGATCCTGAACGATTTCGAGAAGCCGCCGATCCGGGTATCCCGTTTCGGAGCGGTTTCGATTCCCCTGCGGATCGTTCCGGCCAGCACCTTTCCCTTGGCGTAACCGGTTCGGACAAGTTCCGAGATATCGGAAAAATCGGTGGCGCTGTGCTGGCTCAGATCCGGTGCGATGACGATATCGGCCTTTTCGAGTTGCGCCGGGTACTGCAGTCCTGTCAGAATGGTTATGGCCTGGTCGGCGGCTTTCCACGGCATATCAAGGTCGCCGCTTTTGGAATACATGCTGCCGTGCGTATCGACGGCTATTTTATACGCTGCGTTGAAATAGTCGAGTTCATCGACAGGCAGGTTGGCAACAAGCCCTCCGTCCACAAGCCTGTATCCGTCGCGTTCAACCGGTTCGAAAAGTACCGGTACCGTGCTGCTTGCCCTCATGGCTTCCGAAAGCGACCCGGAGGCCAGTGAAATGCGTTTTCCCGAAAGCAGATCGGTGGAGACGGCCCTGAACTGAACGGGAAGGGTGCTGAAATCCTGCCAGCCGTGATAGATCGCGTTGAGCACCAGCAGGTCGAGCGTTCCGGTGAGTGCCTGCGCGGAGCTCAGCGATTTCGGCACCAGCAGTTTCAGCTTCTCGAACCGGATCGCAATGGTCGCCCGGTCGCGTATTCTTTGCTGCTCAAGAAAGGAGCCCGAGCGCGGCGACTCTTCCCTGATGGCCAGAATGGACTGCCAGGGAAGGGTGGAGGCAATCTCTTCGAGCTCTGCCGGGCTGTAGCCGCAGCTGTAGAGGCCTCCGATAATGGCTCCCATGCTGGTTCCCGCAATGTAATCGACCGGAACGCCCTCCTCGTCGAGAGCCTTGAGTATGCCGATCTGGGCTATGCCGTTTGCCCCGCCGCCTGAAAAGGCTATGCCTACGGTTTTGCGCGCCGGCCTCATGAACGGCATGACGGCGTAGCGCCTGAAAGGCATGGCGAGCGTGTCAGGGTAGACTACGGAGGCCGGAGCCGCTGCAAGCGGGGCATGCTGGAGTATCAGCTGCATGAGTCCCGCCAGCATCATCACTGCTGTCCTGCGTGCTCCCCTGAAGAGCGATGGTCTGTTCTTCCTGTTCATTGCGCGGTTTCCGGTCACTCTTTCCGGGTTATTTTTGAGTTCTGCCGGTGACTTCATATCTTAAGGTCTAATGTATAACCTTTAGTACTAATTAAGAAAGATGGTCTGGTTCAAACGGGTAAAGCCTTCGATACGCACAACCGACAAACTCGACATGCCGGAGGGACTCTGGTGGAAGTGCGAGGATTGCGGCGCGATGATTCATAAAAAACAGCTCGAAGACCACGTCTACACCTGTTCGGAATGCGGCTACCATTTCAGGATTTCTCCCTATCGCTATTTTTCCATTCTGTTCGATAACGAGAATTACCAGGAGTTCGGCGACAGCCTCCGCTCTGCCGATCCGCTTGGTTTTGCCGATACCAAGAAATATACCGACAGGGTTCATGACATCATTGAAAAGACCGGCAAGACCGAAGCGTGCCGGAACGCCTGGGGGGATTCAGGAGGAAAGCCTCTTGTGGTATCGGCCATGGACTTCGGATTCATCGGCGGTTCGATGGGCTCCGTTGTGGGCGAGAAGATCGCCCGCGCCGTCGACAGGGCAATCGAGCTGCAGGCGCCGCTTCTGGTGATTTCACAATCGGGAGGAGCCCGCATGATGGAGGGGGCCTTCAGTCTCATGCAGATGGCCAAGACCGCCGCGCGCCTCACCCTGCTCGGAGAGAAAAAACTGCCATATATTTCGCTGATGACCGACCCCACCATGGGGGGCATTACCGCATCCTTCGCCATGCTCGGCGATATCAACCTGAGCGAGCCCAAGGCGCTGATCGGCTTTGCCGGACCGAGGGTCATCAGGGACACCATCAAAAGGGATCTGCCCGAAGGCTTTCAGCGTGCGGAGTTTCTTCTTGAACACGGTTTCATCGACGCCATAGTTCACCGCAAGGAGCTGAAAAATCACATCGTGCGTCTTTCAGGCATGCTCTCCGGCTGAGGGCTCCGGCCCGGTCCATCCCAGTGCGCCGGCCGTGACGGGAAACTGGGCGCAGAATATGGCCCGGATCTCTTCGGCGATATCCCGGTGCTCTTTCTGCGTGCTGATGTCTGTGCGCACCTCGATGTAGTGGATCCAGCTTCGCACCGAACCCTTCATATAGAGTTTCGTCCTGGTGCCCAGCGGCAGCAGCACTCTTGCGCACTCCTTGGCGATGCCCTTTTCAAGGGCATCGTTGTACATCTCCATCGATATGCGGGAAATGTTCTCCTGCGCCTCATCGAACCAGACCGCAATCCCCTCGTCGAGGTCGTCCAGCGAGTTCTGCCGGTTTTTGCTGTCCTGCCTGCGCGGCCGGTACTTCTCGACGGACTGCGCCCTGGCGTAACGCTGGCTGAACTCCTGAAACTGGAAACTCCTGTGGCGAAGAATCTGTGGCGCGATGGCTCTGGAGGTGACGATTTCGACGGTCATGTCCGCCATCTCGAAAATGCTCCAGTGCCTGTTGGCGATACAGTAAGCCAGCAGTTTTCCGAAGTCGAGGTTTTCCTGATTGGGGCTCGAAACCCTTGCGCAGTAAGCCATGAGCCCTTCCGCGGTGAGGGGACGGTCTTCAATGGCGAAACACGGAGTGGTTACCGAAATGAGACGGACCTGCATAGTCAGCTGTGGTTTGGTTCAAGAGGCCTGAAATATAAGCATACGATGAGGTTTATCCTGCAGTGAGCGGTTTGTTTTATCGTCTTCTTTTTTACTTATTGGAACCGGAACGATTGCATTGTTGTTAGCTCTATGTATTTTACGTGTTTCTTTTACACCCACTCAACCCATCGATCCAGTTATGGCAAATATCAATTTCGGATTTGACCACCATGCCCGCAAACTCTACTCGGGCGCTATAGAAGAGGGTATTCAGAATACGCTTGTTCCCATGGTCATCGAAACCTCCGGCAGGGGAGAGCGTGCATTCGATATTTTTTCGCGCCTTCTGCGCGAGCGGATCATCTTTCTCGGCAGCGGCATAGACGAACATGTGGCCGGCCTTGTCATGGCCCAGCTGATCTTTCTTGAATCCGAAGATCCTGAACGGGATATCTATATCTACATCAACTCGCCCGGCGGCAGTGTTTCAGCCGGTCTTGGCATTTACGACACCATGCAGTACATCCGGCCCGATATCGCCACGGTCTGTGTAGGCATGGCGGCAAGCATGGGCGCTTTTCTCCTTGCCAGCGGCACCAAAGGCAAACGCGCCTCGCTTCCCCATTCGCGCATCATGATCCACCAGCCTTCCGGCGGCGCTCAGGGGCAGGAGACCGACATCATCATCCAGGCACGTGAGATAGAGAAGATTCGCAAGCTGCTTGAAGAGCTTCTGGCCAAACATACCGGTCGGGACGTCCAGCAGATCAGGGAGGATTCCGAGCGAGATCGCTGGATGAACGCAGCCGAAGCGCTTGAGTACGGTATTATCGACCAGGTTTTCGAGAAGCGTCCGGCACCTGAAAAGGCCGATTGAGAAGTCATATTCCGTAATTCCCACAGTTGTAACCGACGTCGCCATGAGTGAAGAGAGAACGCCGTTCAATCTCGAAAAAACCTATAATCATCAGGAGGTCGAAGACCGCTGGAGAAGCGCCCATTGGGAGGCTCTCGGCAGTTTTCATGCCGAAAGCGGCCGTGTGCTTTCGGAAGGCCGCACTCCCTACAGCGTGCTGATGCCGCCACCGAACGTAACCGGAAGCCTCACGCTCGGCCATGTACTCAACCACACCCTGCAGGATATTTTCATTCGCTACAGCCGCATGCGGGGAAAGGAGGCTCTCTGGCTTCCCGGAACCGATCATGCAGGCATCGCGACCCAGACGGTCGTTGAAAAGAAGCTGAAAAAAGAGGGAGTGACCCGCCATGATCTCGGGCGCAAGGCATTTCTCGACCAGGTGTGGGAGTGGCGCGAGGAGTACGGAGGGCTTATTCTCCGCCAGCTCCGCCGGCTCGGTATCTCCTGCGACTGGCGGCGGAATCTTTTCACCATGGACGAGCGGGCTTCGGAAGCAGTCATCAACGCCTTCATAGCCCTCTACCGCGATGGACTGATCTACCGTGGAACGCGTATCATCAACTGGTGTCCGGTTTCGCAGACCGCCCTGTCCGATGAAGAGGTGATCATGAAGCCCCGGCGCGACAAACTTGTTTACGTCCGCTACCCGCTGGTCAACCGTCCGGGCCGGTATATCACCATCGCGACGGTCAGGCCCGAAACCATTCTTGCCGACGTGGCCATCGCCGTCAATCCGGCCGATCCCCGCTACCGCGATCTTGTCGGGGAACTTGCGGCGGTTCCGGTGGCAGGACGCCACATACCGGTTATCGCCGATGACTATGTCGATATCGAGTTCGGAACCGGCGCCCTGAAAATCACTCCCGCACACGATCCAAACGACTACGCGGTTGCCCGTCGCCACAATCTTCCGGTCATCTCCGTTGTCGGCCGCGACGGGAAAATGACCGACGAATACGGTTACGGAGGCATGGACCGTTTCGACGCCCGCGAGAAAATTCTGCTCGATCTGGAGGAGCTTGGCAATCTCGAACGGGTAGAGGAGTACGAACACAATGTCGGCTATTCCGAACGTGCCGACGTGGTTGTCGAGCCCTATCTTTCCGAACAGTGGTTCGTTCGCATGCAGCCGCTGGCCGGGCCGGCCCTGCAGGTGGTCAACGACAGCGAAATCCGTTTCCATCCGCCGCACTGGGTCAACACGTACCGCCACTGGATGGAGAACATCCAGGACTGGTGCATTTCGCGGCAGCTCTGGTGGGGACATCGCATTCCCGCATGGTACGATTCCGAGGGTCGTGTATGGGTCGCTTCGTCGTACGAGGAGGCCTGTCATCTTGCCGGAACCGACAAGCTGGTCCAGGACGAGGATGTGCTCGATACCTGGTTCTCGTCGTGGCTGTGGCCGCTCACCACGCTTGGCTGGACAGGGCCGAACAGCGACAACGACGATCTCAGGGCATTCTATCCCACCGATACGCTGGTTACCGGCCCCGATATCATCTTTTTCTGGGTGGCGCGCATGATCATGGCCGGCCTCTACTTCAAGGGCGGGGTGCCGTTCCGCGACGTCTACTTTACCAGCATCATCAGGGACATGAAAGGGCGCAAGCTTTCCAAGTCGCTCGGCAATTCTCCCGATCCACTCAAGGTGATCGACACCTACGGTACCGACGCCCTGCGTTTCACCATCATCTACATCGCGCCTCTCGGCCAGGACGTGCTGTTCGGCGAAGAGAAGTGCGAGCTTGGCAGGAACTTCGCAACCAAACTCTGGAACGCTTCCAGACTGGTTTTCATGCAGCGCGAAAAGTATTTCGAATCCCCCGAGGAGTTCGAGGCTGCCTACAGCATGTTCGTTCCCGACCGGAACGACTTCACCTTTGCCGAAGAGCATCTGCTCATGGCCAGATATCATGCCATGATCGAACGCTACCACACGGCATTCGGCCAGTTCCGGGTGAACGACATCGTCAGGAATCTCTACGACTTTTTCTGGGGCGATTACTGCGACTGGTATCTCGAGGCCCTCAAGACAAGCCTTTCCGCATCGTCTGACATCGATGCGGCCCGCAGGGCCGTGCTGCTTTCCGTGCATGTGCTGGAGGGCACCCTCAAGGCGCTGCATCCGGTCATGCCATTCATCACCGACGAGATATGGCACTGTATCGTCAGGCGACCTCACGGCCTTACCGTCGCGCTCTCTCCGATGCCCGAGGCCTCGGCTGACTGGACGGGCATTGACGCGGCCATCCATGCGCTTCCCCGCGCGGTCATCTCCGAGGTGCGGAGCCTTCGCTCGCTTTTCGCCGTGCCCGCTTCCGGTATGGCGCCCCTTACCCTCAAACCTGCCGGCGAGGCTGCCTGCAGGGTGCTTTCGGAAAATACGCACATTATCGCCGCCGCCACCAGGTGCTCCGTAACGGTATCTCCGGACGCTGTCCGTCCGTCTCATGCCGCCTCCTCGGTGGTTGAAGGCAATGAACTTTTTGTGCAGCTCGAGGGTTTGATTTCCTTCGAAAAAGAACGGGCGCGCCTGCAGAAAGAGATAGGCAGTATTTCATCCTATGTGGCCTCGCTGAAAAAGAAGCTTTCCAACGAGGGATTCGTGGCAAACGCGCCTGAAGATGTTATCGAAAAAGAGCGTTCGAAACTTTCCGAAGCCCAGGGCAACCTTGAAAAACTTTCCGGAAACCTCGATGTGCTTGCAGGTTGAGGCTTTTCAGGCGCCGGGAACGCACCGGGTCGTCCGGTTTCCGGAGAGCGCCGGATGTTACGGCATTTAAAACGGATTTTTTCATTTTGTCCTGAAATGATATTTTACCGGTTCAGGTTAATCCGAACCATAAGGTCAGGAGACATACCTGTGAGTTCTAGAAGGAGTTTATTAGACAATGAGGCAGTTGAAAATCAGCAAGCAAATTACCAACAGGGAGAGCCTTTCGCTCGACCGCTATCTGCAGGAGATCGGCAAGTACGATCTTCTCACCGCCGATGACGAGGTCAAACTGACCATGGCTATCAAGGAAGGCTACGACATGCCGGTTGATACCGTTGAGTACAAGCGCGCCAAGCGTGCGCTCGACAAGCTCATCAAAGGCAATCTGCGTTTTGTGGTTTCCGTTGCGAAGCAGTACCAGAATCAGGGACTGACGCTCGGCGATCTCATCAACGAAGGCAACCTCGGTCTCATCAAGGCGGCAAAGCGCTTTGACGAAACCAGAGGGTTCAAGTTCATCTCCTACGCAGTCTGGTGGATTCGCCAGTCCATTCTCCAGGCTCTGGCTGAACAGTCGCGAATTGTACGTCTGCCGCTCAACCGGGTCGGCACGCTCAACAAGATCAGCAAGGCATACAGTCAGCTCGAACAGGAGTTCGAGCGCGATCCCAATACTCGGGAGCTGGCCAACCTGCTCGATATGGACTCGCAGGACGTCGCCGACACCCTGAAAATCGCCGGACGTCATGTATCGGTTGACGCTCCGTTCGCCCAGGGAGACGACAACCGCCTGCTCGACGTGCTGCAGAACGACGGGCACCTGCCCGATCACGGCCTGAACCGCGACTCTCTCACCCTTGAGGTCGAGCGTTCGCTCTCGGTGCTCGCGCCGCGCGAAGCCGATGTCATCCGCTCCTACTTCGGTATCGGCATGGACAACCCGCTTACCCTCGAAGAGATCGGCGAGAAGTTCAAGCTGACCCGTGAACGGGTGCGCCAGATCAAGGAAAAAGCCATCAGAAGGCTTCGCCAGTCGGCCTACAGCAAGATTCTCAAGGAGTATATCGGCAGCTGAAAAGTCTGCGTCAGGCTTTTGCTTCCCTGTTTTCTGCCGTCGTTCCGGCTACTCTGACGAGTCTTGCCGCCGCTCCCTCCCGAACTCCCGTACGTTCAGCGGCACTGCCGTTGCGTACGGCGATTTCCACGGTTCCGAAACTTCCACCGTAAGCCAGCAGCTCTCCCTCCCGTTTGTCGCCGTAGGTTTCCATGACCGAAAGCGGCGGGATTCCTTCGGTCTCTATCCGCCACTCACGGGGGTTCGCGCAGAGGCTTGTGTCGATGGTGGTGACAAGGTTGCCGAAACGGTCGGCGAAGAGGATATGGCCCGCTATCGAACCGTCACTCTGAACCCGGCACCCCTTGGCGGGCAGCCTCACGCACGACGACGGGGCGACCGGTTCGCCAAGCCTCCCGAATGGAAACCCTCCGGCCAGATGTGCAGCCGCAGGTGAAAAGAGATCCCGCCCGTGAAAGGTTGCGCTCTGTCGGGGAAGCATGATGTCCTGATTGGTGATGCTTACGCACCCGCTGAGGCCGTTCATGTCGAGCACCGGGGTCAACAGGCCGTTGTCCGGGCCGAGAAAGGTATGGTGACCGGTTCTGAGGGCAAGTGGTTTTCTCGATGTCCCCACCCCCGGATCGACCACACAGACCACGATCGAACGCTGCGGAAGAAACGGCAGGGCTCGCTCGAGAAAAAAAGCCCCCAGCTCGATATGCTGCGGAGCGATGGCATGGGTGAGATCGACGATGCGGGCGTGCGGGCAGATCGAAAGGATCACCCCCTTCATCTGTCCCACATAGGTGTCATCGACGCCGAAATCGGTCATCAGCACCACCACCGGGTCGGGGTTTCCTTCTCCGCCCTTCACTTTTCCGCCTTCCGGTAGAGGAACAGGCCCGCCCCGAGAAAAAGCAGCAGCGGCAGCCACGCGGCTACCCACGGCTCGATCATGGCGTTGTACCCCATGGTCGCAACCGTTCTCTGCATGCCGAGAAAGAGAAAACCTATAAAGAGCGCCAGCGCTATTTCTGCAGCAAGTCCGCTGCGTTTTCTCACTGCCGAGAGCGGTACGCCGATCAGAATGACGACGATCGATGCGAGCGGCACGGCCAGCTTCGCGTGCAGTTTTACCCTCGCACGCTCCAGATTGGGGAAGCCGGCCTGCATTTTTTCCCTTATGTACCGATAGTGCTGCACGAGGTTCATCTCTTCGGGGAGCACGTTCAGTTCCTTCAGGGACTCGGCTGTCAGGGCAAGATCGAGGGTGTCGCGTACCGATCTGAATACGACTTCGCCGGGAGCTGCGCCGAATGTTCGGATGGTTGCTTTCGGCATGATCCACTTTTTTGACCTGCCGTCGAATACCATCACAGGGCCGTCGGTTCTCGATCGGAGATGCGGCCCGTCGAAATCCTCGATGGTGACGTTCATGGCTCTGGACCCTGCGGGGTCGAACGAGCCGATGGTTACCACCCGGTTGTCCGGTTCGAGGATGTGGATGTTGGCGCCCTCGTGCAGACCTGGCCTGGTTTCGTTGAGCGCTTCGCGCTGATAGGCGATTTTCGCCGAAGCTGCGACCGGTTCGAAAAGCGAGGCATTACAGATATTGACAACTGCAATGATGACGCCTCCGAGCAGAAACGGGCGCATCAGCTGGTTCAGGCTTATGCCCGAGGAGCGGATTGCGGCAAGTTCACTCTGTGCTGAAAGCCGGCCTGCCGTGAGAATCGAGGCAAGCAGGGTCGATACCGGCGCGGTCACCTGAAAGGTTGCCGGCAGGGAGAGCAGATAGTACCAGGCTATGCCCGCCGCTCCCACCCTGCGGTCGAAAAACCCGTCGAGGTTCTCCACCATGTCGATCAGGGTGAAGAGCGCGGCGAAAGTGATGGATGCAAAGAGAAAGGAGAAGGCGAACTGCCTGAATATATAGCGGTCCAGGAGTTTCATGGGTATTTTTCTCTCCTTTGCATGCCTGGGGCATCCGTTTTCGTGATCGTTTTCTCTGGTTGTTCTTAGTATCCGAAAAGTTCTTCCAGCTTCAGTTCCCGGACCTCTCCGTATTTGCGGAGCGTCTGCATGTCGAGCCTTGCTGTATCCCCGAGCACCAGCATAACATGGTTCCTGTTGCCGAAATGTTTCCGGTGAAAGGCCTGGACGTCTTTGAGCCCCATGCCGGGCACCCTGTCGAAAACCTCCTTTCTGATGTCCTCACCGAGGCCGAGCCGTCTGGCGTCTTCGTAATTGAAAAGCACCTCGGTTCTCGTCAGCCGTTCGGAGGCTATTTTCTGCATAATACCGTTTTTTGCCGAAGCGAACAGTTCCGGAGATTCCGGCAGCTCCAGCATCAGGCTTCTGATTCCTTCGAGCGCTTCGGGCAGCTTGTCGGCCTGCGTGCCGATATAGCTGAAGATGTAGTTATGCCGGTCGCGCAGTTTCGGGGTCCGGTAGACCGACAACACCGAGTAGGCCAGCGCCTTTGCTTCGCGAAGCTCCTGGAAAACCACCGACGACATGCCGCCGCCGTAATATTCGTTGAAGAGCGTGATCATCGGAAGCATCGACGCATCGAACAGGTCGTCCCTGGAGAGCATGATCACTTCGGCCTGGGTCATGTCGTAATCGACGACATAGACCAGGTTGTTTTTCTGTTCGAGCTCCGGGTAGATGCTTGCCGCAGGCGGTTCAGAGAGCTTTTCCGGGTAGCGTCGCACGGTATGGAGTTCACCGAGCAGGTTCTCGGCGCTGGCCGGTCCGTAATAGAGTACGCGGTGGCGATACTGCAGCAGCTTGCCGATCTCCTCAAGCAGCTCCCCGGAGGAGACGCTTTCGAGTTCAGCGTTGGAAAGCACATTGTTAAAGGGCGAGGATGGGCCGTACTTGCCATAGTTCGACATGGCTTCGAACAGGATTTTCCTTTTCGAGAGCTTGTCGTCCGCACGCTCCTTCATGGTGCCGGCCTTGAGCTTTTTCAGAGCCGCCTCGTCGGGTTCGGCATCGGTCAGAAGCTGTTCGAGCAGGCGTATGGAGGCCGGAAAGTTCTTCTGCAGTCCCGAAAGCTTCAGGTAGACGTAGTCCTCCGAGGTGAAGGCCGAGAAGCTGGCTCCGTTCCGGTAGAGCTCCTGGCTGAACTGCGCCGGCGTCAGGGAGGATGTTCCCAGATAGGAGAGGTAGTCGAGCGCAAGGTCAATTTTCCGGCTGTGGTTTTTGCCGATATCGAACACGTAGTAGATCGAGAACAGATCGTTTTCCCTGTTCTGCAGGTAGTGCAGGCCGATATCGGGGGTTACGGCGTAAAACCCGATATCCTTCCGGTAATCGAGAAAGGAGGGTTCGATCTTCTCGGAGGGTTTGGCAAGGATCTCGCCGGCGAACGTCGAGGAGCTGTCGCGGTTGACCTTGATCGGCGTGATCGGCGGCTTCTGGATTTTCGGGCTGCTTTTTTCGGTGCCGTGCTCCTTGAAGATCGCCACGTAGTTCGAGCCGTAATGTTCCTTTGCGAAAGCCACCAGATCCGCCTTGGTGATCTTCTCGAGGCGTTCGGTCTGCTGCACGTACTCCTTCCACTCCATGCCCCACACGAAAGCGTCCACATAGGCCTCCACCCGTCCCCGGTTGCTCTCGTACATTTTGAGCTGCTCGATCTTCAGGTCGTTGATCGCCGCTTCGAGCAGCCAGTCGGGGAAGTTTCCCTCCTTGAGCTGCCGGAGCTGTTCGAGCAGCAGGTCACGCACCTCCTCCAGGCTCTGCCCTTCGCGCGGCTTGGCGCTCAGGAGGTGCGCAGAGTAGTCCTTCATCAGCACCAGCATCGAACCCGCGTCGAGCGTTTTCTGCTGCTGGTTGAGGTTCAGGTCTATCAGTCCGGCAGTCTGGTTGTAGAGTATCTTGTCGATCAGCGTGAGGTAGTCTGCATCCCTGGTATTGACGCCGCTGAAACGGAAACCGATAACCAGTTCTTCGGCTTCCGGCCCCTTCACTCTCTTGACGACCGGCTTTTTCAGCGGCTCCTCGACGGCGGGAGTGAAGGGAGGTATCTCCTTTGGCTGCAGTACCGAGAATTTACGGTCGATCATCCTGATGGTTTCCTCCGGATCGAAATCTCCGGACAGACAGAGCGCCATGTTGTTCGGCACGTAGTAGGAACGGTAATAGTTGATCACATTCCTGATCGAGGGATTCTTCAGGTGTTCCGCCTTGCCGATGGTGGTCTGGGTGCCGTAGGTGTGACGGCTGAACAGCCCCGAAAAAAGGTTCTCCCATATTTTCCGGCTGTCGCTGTCCATGGTCATGTTTTTCTCTTCATAAACGGTTTCCAGTTCCGTGTGGAAGAGTCTCATGACCGGATTGCGGAATCGTTCCGCCTCTATCGAGAGCCACTGGTCGAGCTTGTTGGAGGGAATGTCGTTGATATAGACGGTCTGTTCGACCCAGGTGTATGCGTTGGTGCCCTGTGCGCCGATAGAGTTCAGCAGCTTGTCGTACTCGTTCGGCACCGTGTACTGCGCGGCAGCGTTCGAGAGACTGTCGATATCACGGTAGATCGCCGCCCGCCTGTCGGGATCGGTCGTCGAACGGTACTCTTCGTAGAGCGAGATGATTTTTTCCAGTTCAGCATGCTCTTTCTCGTAATTGAGCGATCCGATGGAGTCGGTGCCCTTGAAGAGCATGTGCTCGAGATAGTGGGCAAGCCCGGTGGTTTCGGCCGGATCGTTCTTGCTTCCGGCCCGAACGGCAATTGATGTATATATTCTCGGCTCGTCGCGGTAGGGACTCATGAAAACGGTGAGCCCGTTGCCGAGCGTGTAGATGCGGGTATGGAGGGAGTCGCCTGGAATCGTGGTATAGGGGTAGGTTTTGACTTCATTCATCATTGGACTGCAGGATGATAGTAGATGCAAAAGAAGGAAAACGGCAACTCCCGCCGGGATAGGGCGCTTTCCCTGTGTTGAATATGGAAAAACAGTCATCGCAAAAAACATAATAATGGGATTTCCGGCGAACTATTGCAACTGCCCGGGGATAACTGATGAAAAAATACCGCTCCGCCGGTTCCAGGCGAATCCTTTCTCTGGGTTGCAGAACGAACAGGCGGCATTAATAGTTCTTTCTGCTGCAGTTACCAGAAACCATCAAGAGCGGGGAATTTTCACGCAATGTACGGCATAACAGGAAACGCGTACCGGCTTGTCAGCCCGTACGCACCGAAAGGCGATCAGCCAAAAGCCATTGAACAGCTCGTCGAGGGGGTGCAGCGGGGAGACCGGTGGCAGACGCTGCTCGGCGTGACCGGTTCGGGCAAAACCTTCACCATTTCGAACGTCATCGCCCAGGCCGGCAAGCCGGTGCTGGTGATGAGCCACAACAAGACGCTTGCCGCGCAGCTCTACGGTGAACTCCGGCAGTTTTTTCCAGACAACGCCGTCGAATACTTCATCAGCTATTACGACTTCTATCAGCCGGAAGCCTACCTTCCCTCGCTCGACAAGTACATAGCCAAGGATCTCCGCATCAACGACGAAATCGAGCGTCTCCGGCTCAAGGCGACCAGTTCGCTGCTCAGTGGACGCCGCGACGTTATTGTTGTGAGCTCGGTAAGCTGCATTTACGGCCTCGGCTCTCCTGAAGAGTGGAAGGCCCAGATCCTCGAACTGCGGCCCGGAATGGAAAAAGACCGCGACCAGTTTCTCCAGGAGCTCATCTCCCTGCACTATGTCAGGGACGACATCGCTACAGGGCCAGGAAAGTTCAGGGTGCGCGGCGATATCATCGATCTGGTGCCCGCCCACGAAGAGCTTGCCATACGGGTCGAATTTTTCGGACCGGAGATCGAAAGCCTCCAGACCTTCGACATGCAGAGCGGTGAGGTACTGGGAAAGGACGACTATGCCTTCATCTACCCAGCGCGCCAGTTCGTGGCGGGGGAGGAGCAGATGCGCCGCTCCATGCTGGCCATCGAGAACGAACTGGCAGGCAGGCTCAATGAGCTTCGCGCCGACAACCGCCTTATCGAGGCGCGTCGCCTCGAAGAGCGCACCCGCTACGATCTCGAAATGATGAAGGAGCTGGGGTATTGCTCGGGCATCGAAAACTACTCCCGCCACCTGTCGGGAAGGGCGCCCGGCGAGCGTCCCCACTGCCTGCTCGACTATTTTCCCGAAGACTATCTGGTCGTGGTCGACGAATCGCACGTCACGCTGCCGCAGATCAGGGGCATGTACGGCGGCGACCGCTCGCGCAAGACCATTCTTGTCGAACACGGCTTTCGTCTTCCTTCCGCGCTCGACAACCGTCCGCTCCGTTTCGAGGAGTACTCCCGGCTGGTGCCGCAGGTGATCTGCGTAAGCGCCACCCCCGGCGACCTCGAGCTGGAGTTTTCAGGAGGGGTTATCGTCGAGCAGCTTGTCCGCCCGACAGGTCTGCTCGACCCCCCGGTGGAGGTACGGCCTGTGAAGGGGCAGATCGACAATCTGCTCGAAGAGATCCGCCGCCACACCGAAAAAGGGTTCAAGGTGCTGGTCATGACGCTTACCAAGCGCATGGCTGAAGATCTCGACGGCTATTTCCGCAAGGCGGCCATCCGCTCCCGCTACCTGCACTCGGAGATCAAGAGCCTTGAGCGCATCCAGATTCTCCGGGAGCTCAGAACCGGTGACATCGATGTACTGGTTGGCGTCAACCTGCTCCGTGAGGGTCTCGATCTTCCCGAAGTGTCGCTTGTGGCCATCCTCGATGCCGACAAGGAGGGGTTTCTTCGCAATACCCGATCGCTCATGCAGATCGCCGGACGGGCAGCCCGCAATCTCGAAGGGTTTGTAGTGCTCTATGCCGATGTCATAACCCGCTCCATCCGGGAGGTGCTCGATGAAACCGCACGACGCCGGGCCATACAGCAGCGCCACAACGAGGAGCATGGCATCGAGCCGCAATCGATCGTCAAGTCGATGGAGCAGGTGCTCAACACCACCAGTGTCGCCGATTCCGAGGAGCGTTACCGCCGCAAGCGTTTCGGGCTCGAACCCAAGCCGGAGAGGCTGCTCAGTTCCCTTGTCGACACGCTTTCGGTCGACGAATGTTATGCCATGGCCTCCGAACTCCGTCTTGAAATGCAGGAGGCCGCCGAGCATATGGAGTACGAAAAAGCCGCGTATCTGCGCGATGAGATATCGAAATTCGAGCAGCGTGCAAGGGAAACCCTGAAGGGAGAGTAGCGGTTTTTCTTGCCGCGGCGCTTTGTTATCGGAAAATAAAATCATATAAGAATAATACGGGGAGAGGTTCTCCACAGGCTGCCCGGAATGGCGACAGGAATAGTCGCCATTCCGGGCGGGATGTTTACCGTTTAAAGCCGTTTTCAGGGAGCACAGGGTTCTATGCTGGCACAGATAGATAAAAAGCATTACGCGAAACTGCACGAAATTCTCCAGCTTTGCCGAAGCAATCTCAAGCAATGCGATGAGTCGCTGGTTCAGCGTGCGTTCTTCATGTCCTACCGGGCGCACGAAGGTGAAAAACGCGCTTCCGGAGAGCCCTACTTCTACCATCCGGTCGAAGTGGCCACCATCATGCTCGAAGAGCTGCCTCTCGACGACGTCTCCGTAGCTGCGGCGCTGCTCCACGACGTGCTCGAAGACAGCGGCTACACGTACGACGATCTGGCCGCCGAACTCGGCGTCGAGGTTGCCGACATCGTCGAAGGGCTTACCAAGATATCCGGCATCACGATCAATCGCGAAACAACCCAGGCCGAAGGGTTCCGCAAGATGCTGCTCTCGATGGTCAAGGATATCAGGGTGATCCTCATCAAGTTCTGCGACCGTCTCCACAACATGCGAACGCTCGAATCGCTGCCCGAGCATCGCCGCCTGAAGATCGCCCTTGAAACGAGGGACATCTACGCTCCTCTGGCGCACCGTTTCGGTCTCGGCAAGATGAAGGTCGAGTTCGAAAACCTCGCCCTGAAATACATCGACCCCGAGATGTACGATTTTCTGCAGCAGAAGGTGCGTCTGAGCCGTGCCGAGCGCATCAACTACCTCAACCGCATGATCGGTCCCATCAAGGACGATCTCGAAAAACAGGGCTTCCGCATCGAGGTCGAGGGCAGGGCCAAACACCTGTTCTCCATCTACAACAAGATGCGCAACAAGAACAAGAACTTCGAGGACATCCACGATCTCTACGGCATCAGGGTCATTGTCGATACCGAACGGGTGGCCGACTGTTTCGCGGTCTACGGCTTCATCACCCAGAAGTATCCGCCCATACCGCAGCACTTCAAGGACTACATCTCCATTCCCAAGCACAACGGCTACCAGTCACTGCACTCGGCCATCATCGGTCCCAAGGGGTATGTGGTGGAGCTGCAGATCCGAACCAAGCGCATGCACGAATTCGCCGAACTCGGCGTCGCCGCGCACTGGCGCTACAAGGAGAAGATATCCAGGGACGACGCCACGATCGACTCCTTCCTGAAATGGGCCAGGGAGCTCATCAAGGACGCCGACAGCGCAGCCTCGTTCATGGAGGGGTTCAAGCTCAATCTCTATCACGACGAGATCTACGTCTTCACCCCCAAGGGCGACATGAAAACCATGCCGGCCGACGCTACGCCCATCGATTTCGCCTACGCCATCCACTCCGAAATCGGCAACGGCTGCATCGGGGCGAAGGTGAACGGCAAGATCGTGCGACTCAACGCACAGCTCAAGTCGGGCGATCGGGTGGAGGTCATCACCTCGAAAAACCAGAAGCCCAAGGCCGACTGGCTCAAGTTCGTCGTTACCCACCGCGCCCGCCTCAAAATCCGCTCGGCCATCAACGAGGAGCGCCGTCTGCAGATCGAAAAAGGCCGCAGCATGTGGGACAAACTGCTTTCCGGCGGCAAAAAGCTCTTTTCCGAGAACGATATCATCCGCCACGCCAAAAAGTACGGCATCAAGACTCCGGCCGACTTTTTCAGCGCGCTGGCCAGCCAGCAGATCAACGGTGAGGAGATTTTCGAGCGCGTCAGCAACGCCCGCAAGGAGCCGGCCGAGTCGACGGCAAAACAGCCGGCCAGCCAGGCCATGCAGGTCGAAACCTTCCTTGAGCAGGCCCGGCACGACCAGGATGCCCCCGTATCGAAGAAGGACGATGTCATCATAGCGGGAATGAGTAACATCGCCTACGCCTATGCGAAATGCTGCCAGCCGGTTCCCGGCGACGACGTCATCGGTTTCGTCACGGCCGAAGGCGTGGTGAAAATCCACAGGAAGAACTGTCTGAACGTCAGCAACGAAAATTTCCTGAAGAGCGAGCGGATCGTTTCGGTCTCGTGGAACAGGAAGGTTGAAACCGACTTCCTTGCAGGTATAAAAATCGTCGGTGAGGACCGGATCGGCATCACCAACCAGATCACCACCGTTATCTCCAAATTCGATACCAATATCCGGAGCATCTCCCTGCACGCTCGCGACGGCATGTTCGTCGGCACGCTCATGGTCTATGTCCGAAATATCGAAAAACTCGGCACCCTCATGGAGAAACTCAAAAAAGTTCAGGGTATCTTCACCGTAGAGCGTCTCATCAGCTGAGGACGGGCGGGGGAACTTTATGCCGCCGGACGCGCATTCAAAAACAGGAAACCTATCACCACCACCAGACCATGTCCATCAACCAGAACCTGAACGCCATGAAACCGATTCTGTCAAGACTCTTCGCTTTTATTCTGCTGCTCGGTTCGCTGTCCGGCTGCGGCTACAACTCCATCCAGCAGAACGACGAGGCCGTCAACAAGGCCTGGGGCGACCTTGAATCGCAGCTCCAGCGCAGGGCCGACCTCGTCCCAAACCTGGTAGCCACCGTAAAGGGCGCGGCGAACTTCGAAAAGGAGACCCTTACCGCGGTAATTGAAGCCAGGGCGAAGGCTACCGCTGTGCAGCTTACTCCCGAAATGCTCAGCGATCCCGAAGCCATGAACAAGTTCCAGAGTGCGCAGGGATCACTTTCATCGAGCCTTTCGCGTCTTCTGGTAGCCGTCGAGCGCTATCCCGAACTCAAGGCCAACCAGAATTTCAGGGATCTGCAGAACCAGCTTGAAGGCACGGAAAACAGGATCAGCGTTGCCCGTCAGCGGTACAATGCGACAGTGGAAACCTTTAATTTCTCGATCCGGCAGTTTCCCAACTCCATGACCAACAGCCTGCTGCTCAAGCTGAAGGCCAAGGAGTACTTCAAGGCTGATGCAGCCGCGAAGGCAGTGCCGGAAGTGAAGTTCTGACGGGTGACGCCATTCATGCAAAAACAGTTCAGGGCGCTTTTCTTTTTCTGCTGCCTCCTGGCGCAGTTTATGCCTTTTTCAGCTGTGGCGGCACCCGACGTTCCTTCGCTTGTCAGCCGGGTGAACGATGGTGCGGGAATGATCTCGCCGCAGGCGGAGGCGGCTCTGGAAGCGAAACTCGCCGATCTGGAAAAGAACGAATCAACGCAGGTCGTCATTCTTACGGTTCCCTCTCTCGAGGGGGAACCGATCGAGGATTTCTCCATCAGGGTGGCTGAAGCCTGGAAAATCGGCCAGAAAGGGGTTGACAACGGTGTGCTGTTTCTGGTTTCGCGCGACGACCGCAAGGTGCGCATCGAGGTGGGTTACGGCCTCGAGGGCCGCCTGACCGATCTGCTCGCAGGCCGGATCGTCCAGAACGAGGTGACTCCCGCTTTCAGGGCCGGTCAGTTCGACGCCGGTTTTCAGAGGGGCGTTGACGCCATTCTGCTCGCTGTGCGAGGAGAGTACAAGGCGGCTCCGGCAAAAGAAAAGGGCGGATCTCCCTCTGTTGCCCTCATTCTGCTCATCATCCTCTTCATCTACTTTTTCAGCCGGATTTCACGGGGTAGCCGGGGAGGAGGCCCGATGATTTTCGGAGGCGGTCCGGGCGGAGGCTTTTATGGCGGAGGCGGGGGCTTCGGCGATGGCGGAGGAGGAGGCTTCAGCGGAGGAGGGGGCGGCTTCGGAGGGGGCGGTGCGTCGGGCGACTGGTAGGAAAAACAATATGCGGCCATAAAGGGAACAGCCATGAAAGATCCGGTCAACAGATTCCTTAACGAACAGGACAAACAGGTCATCGAGGAACGTATACGGGCGGCGGAGCGGACCACCTCCGGCGAAATCGTCGTCAAGGTCGTTACCTCCAGCGACAGCTATGCTGCTGCGGCAACGCTCGGCAGTTCCATGCTTTCCCTGCTCGGTGCGCTGCTCTTCATGCTCGCCAGCGGCAACCGCGACATGTGGACCTTTCTCGGTATTTTTGCAGCCTTCTTTATCGTGCTCCACGAGCTGT
This sequence comes from Chlorobium sp., assembly GCF_049593655.1. Lineage (NCBI taxonomy): Bacteria > Pseudomonadati > Chlorobiota > Chlorobiia > Chlorobiales > Chlorobiaceae > Chlorobium > Chlorobium sp. Next base: position 21,044 of record NZ_JBAWHG010000006.1, on the reverse strand, counting down.
TCAGGCGGGTTCCTGCCTTCAAACGCCCCTTTGTTTCCTCCTCCGACATGCAGGAAGAGGTTGCGGAGGCGGCTGCTGGCGCGTTTTTCCGCAGGGGAATCTACAATACCCGAAATCGCACCGGTATTCTTATCTACATCTCCGTTTTCGAACACCGGGTGCGCGTCATCGCCGACCAGGGCATCAGTTCCAGGGTCGAGCCGCAGCTCTGGCAGGAGATAGTCGATACCATCATTACGGGAATCCGCCGCAAAGAGCAGGGCAGGGCGATAGCCGGTGCCGTCGACCGTTGCGGGGAGATTCTTGCCAGCCACTTCCCGCTGCAATCCGGTGACCGGAACGAACTTTCTGACGCCGTCGTCATGGGACGGGCGGACCGTCCGTGAAGAATCTCTGCAAGCGCGACCGCAAAGAGCTGCTCGATCATGCCCGGCTCCTTGCCGGCGAAGGCCGCAGGCCGAAGTATGTCTGCACCCTCTGCGGCAGGGCTTCCCGGGAGCGCGGCGATCTCTGCAAGCCCCTGAAAATCCGGAGAAAAAACCGGCGTAAACACAAATGAATCACGACCCGCTGTCCCCCGACACCGCCTGTCCGTTTCCTGCAGACGCATTTCGCTCAATGTACGTTCTTACCCTCCTGATGCGTATATTCCAGTTGCGAAAGAGGGGCATGGACTCCGGATATCCGAAAAAACGGAAGCGTATCGGGGAAAATGCTTTGAACTTCCCTGTAAAATGCTTTTTTACAGTCAATTGCCATTCACGTTAATACTATTCGGTATCAGGTGGTTATGAAAAAAACAGCACTTTACTCCTGGCACGAGCAGGCCGGAGCGAAAATTATCGATTTCGGCGGTTATCTCATGCCGGTACAGTACAGCGGCATCATCGCCGAACACAAGGCGGTACGTGAAGCCGCTGGTCTGTTCGATGTATCCCATATGGGGAATTTCTCCATCACGGGCGCCCGTGCAGGGGAGTTTCTGCAGTACCTCACCACCAATGATCTGTCGAAGGTATCCGACGGCGAGGCGCAGTACAACCTCATGCTCTACACCGACGGAGGCATCGTGGACGACCTCATCATCTACCGCATCGGTGCCGAAAACTTTTTTCTGATCGTCAACGCCGGCAACGCGGAGAAAGACTACGCATGGATCGAAGAGCACATCGGCGCTTTCGAGGGCGTCAGGCTCGAAGACCTTACCGGCACCCTCTCCCTCATCGCCCTGCAGGGGCCCCGTTCGTGGCAGGTGCTCAGGAAGGTGTTTAAGGGTCACGACCTCGCCTTGCTCCACTCCTTCCAGTTCCGGAAGATTTCCTGGAACGGCAGCGAGATCATGGTTGCTCGTACCGGCTACACCGGCGAACAGGGTGTGGAGATCTGCCTGCCCAATGAAGCCGCACAGGCCCTCTGGTCGGCGCTGATGGCGGCAGGGGAGGAGTTTGGCATCATGCCGGTCGGGCTCGGCGCGCGTGACACCCTCCGGCTCGAAATGGGTTACTCCCTTTATGGTCATGAGATCGACAGTACCGTCAATCCCCTCGAAGCCCGTCTCAAATGGGTGGTCAAGCCTGCCAAAGGTCCTTTCATCGGCAGGGAGGCCTGCCTGCAGGTGGAGCTCGCACCGCGCCGCTCGGTAACCGGATTCAGTATCGACGGGCGGGCGCTTGCGCGTCAGCATTTCAGGATTTTCAACTCCGACCGGCAGGAGATCGGCACGGTGTGCAGCGGCACGCTGTCTCCAACACTGCAGGAACCCATAGGTACCTGCTCCATTCTCAAGGAGTACAGCCGGCCGGGAACCCATATTTTCGTTGAAATCCGCGGGACACTCCATCCGGGAGTCGTCAGGCCGCTTCCCTTTGTGCAGCGTCCGGCGCTTTAAACGAATACACAGGAATCATGTTCAGGGAGAAAGATCGGCGTGGCATTGAAAAAAAATACAAAAAACAGCCGGACGGTTGCGGTCGGCAATGAGGAGCAGAAAAGAGAGATCGCCGGCATCGTGCTGATGCTGGTCGCCCTTTTCTTTATCGGGGCGCTGCTGAGTTTTCATCCCGAAGACGAGTCACTCCTGGCCGCTCTTGCGTGGAACGACATCTCCAGCTCTGTGGCCAAAGAGGTCGCCGGCAGCATCGGAAATCCTTTCGGCCTCCTTGGTGCGAGGCTTTCGGCGTTTTTCATCCGATCGTTTTTCGGTTATCCGGCAATACTGCCCGGTATCGCGCTGCTTTTCTGGGGCTGGTCTCTTTTCCGCCAGAAAAGTCTCAAACCGGCGCTGCTTTTTTTTCTCTACATGCTCTTCATGGCCATCGATCTTGCCGCCATGTTCGGTCTGACCTCGATGGAGTTCAGCGATTACCTGGCGGGTACCATCGGCCGCATGCTTGCCGCCATGCTCTCCACCCTAATCGGCTACACCGGCGCATGGGTGCTGCTTGCGGCGGCCGGCGTCATCACCACGTTTTACATGAGCCGCGGGATTGGCGCCATGTTTTCCGAGATCTCCCGTTCAGTACGCCAGACGCTCGGAAGACCGCTGGGTATCTTCGCCGAGTGGCGCAAGTCGCGCCGCCTGAAGAGAGCCGAGCGCGCCCGGCTGAAGGATGCGCGCCAGCAGCAGAGAGAGGAAAAGAAGCGGCTGAAACGCGAACGTCAGATCATCTCTCCCCAAAGCCCCGAACCTCACGAAAGCGCAGAGCCCGGTTCCGATCCCTACCCGGCGTTTCGTGACGAACCCCTCCTGTTCGATGAACAGCTTCCCGTGGAGAGCGCACCGCCGCACCTTGTCGCTCCGGTGAAGCAGGAGAGCGCCGCCGGCGAACCGGAAATGACGATCAGTGCAGGCGTTCAGGAAAAAGAGGCCGACCTCGACGAGCGCCGGCTGAAAGTGAAGACCAAGGACCGCGAGCCCTACCGTTTTCCATCGATTGATCTGCTCGAGCGGGTTCCCGACGACGACAACCGCATCGACGAGCACCATCTTACCGAAAGCAAGCGCAAGCTGCTTGAAAAACTCAACATCTACAAGATCGACGTGGTGAGGATTTCAACTACGGTCGGCCCCCGCGTTACGCTTTTCGAAATGGAGCTCGCTCCCGATGTGAAGGTCAGCCGGGTCAAATCGCTTGAAAACGATCTGGCCATGGCGCTTGCCGCAAGGGGTATCCGCATCATCGCCCCCATTCCCGGCAAGAACGCCGTCGGCGTCGAAATTCCCAACGGCAAACCCAAAACCGTCTGGCTCCGTTCGGTACTCCAGGTCGAGAAGTTCAAGAACAGCACGCTGACGCTGCCGATCGTGCTCGGCAAAACTATCGCCAACGAGGTATTCATCGCCGATCTGGCCACGATGCCCCATCTCCTGATCGCCGGAGCGACCGGAGCGGGCAAGTCGGTCTGCATCAACGTCATCATTTCCAGCCTGCTGTACGCCTGCAGTCCCGACAAGGTCAAGTTCGTCATGATCGACCCGAAACGTGTCGAGCTCTTCCACTATCAGCAGCTCAGGAACCATTTTCTTGTGCGCTTTCCCGGTATCGAAGAGCAGATCATCACCGACCCCCAGAAAGCGGTCTATGCCCTCAAATGCGTCGTCAAGGAGATGGAACTCCGCTACGAGAGTCTCGAAAAGGCCGGCGTCCGGAACATCGCCGACTACAACCGCCGTCTTCCGGAGGAGGCCATTCCCTATCTCGTCGTGGTGATCGACGAGCTTGCCGATCTCATGATCACGGCAGGAAGGGAGGTTGAAGAGCCCATCATAAGGATCGCCCAGCTCGCACGCGCCGTCGGCATTCACCTCATTGTGGCCACCCAGCGTCCTTCGGTCGATGTCATCACCGGTATCATCAAGGCAAACTTTCCCTCCCGCATCGCCTTCCAGGTGGCAAGCCGGGTCGATTCGCGCACCATTCTCGACGGGTCGGGAGCCGAACAGCTGCTGGGAAACGGCGACATGCTCTATCAGCCCTCCGACCAGCCGAAAGCCATGCGCATCCAGGGACCCTTCGTCTCTTCCGGAGAGGTCGAGTCGATAACCACCTTCATCGGCGCCCAGAACGCCCTGAAGAACATGTTCGTGCTTCCCGTGCCCGATCAGCAGCAGAAAAATAACGGCTCTTCTCCCGGCGGCATGCAGGACCGCGACGGGCGCGACAGCATGTTCGAGGATGCGGCGAGGCTTGTGGTCATGCACCAGCAGGCAAGTGTATCGCTTCTGCAGCGGCGTCTGCGGCTGGGGTTCAGCCGGGCGGCAAGAGTGATGGATCAGCTGGAGTACAGTGGGATCGTCGGCGAAGCCGACGGCAGCAAGCCACGGGAGGTCCTCGTCAACAACGAGGACTCCCTAGAGCTTCTGCTGAGAAATCTGGAGTGATGTTTTATACGGATTCGACGCGGGCGATTTCGGGAATGGCTTTCTTGATGGCCTGTTCGACGCCTGCACGGAGCGTGAGGGTGCTCATCGGGCATGAACCGCAAGCGCCGAGAAGTTTCACGTCCACAACCATATCCTTGGTGATGCCGACAAGCTGGCAGTCGCCGCCGTCAACCTGCAGATAGGGACGCACGGTTTCAAGTGCGGCGATAACCCGGTCGTAAAGTCCGTCGCTGTTCGGCAGATAATCCTTGGTGCTCATGATGAAATGCTGTTATGATGATTGAAATACGGATGCTCTCTCTGAAATTCACAAGGTGATATAATATCACTTCCGGCCCCAAAAAAACAATACAAAAATCATGATGGTTCCCCGCAGCCGCAGGCGTTGGTGATGGATATCTGCCGGGCCACCTCCTGCGCTGCGCGGGTCATGGCCGTCGCGGTCACCGACTCCTTGGCGCCCAGCACGAAGGGAGTGCCACTGTCGCCCCCCTCGCGGACCTCGCGTCCGATCGGTATGGATCCCAGAAAGGCGATACCCTGCGCCTTTGCGAACTTCTCGCCGCCGGCTTTGCCGAAAATGTAGTCTTTCGTTCCGTCGGGCAGTTCGTAGTAGCACATGTTTTCCACAAGCCCGAGAATCGGCACATGCACCTTGCGGAACATGCTGACCGCCTTGGATACGTCGGCCAGCGCGAGATCCTGCGGGGTGGTCACGATAACCGCCCCGGTAAGGGGGATGGTATGGACCAGGGTGAGCTGAATGTCGCCGGTTCCTGGAGGCAGGTCGAAAATCAGGTAGTCGAGTTCGCCCCACGCCACCTCGGTGATGAACTGTTTTATAGCGCTCGAGGCCATCGGGCCGCGCCAGATGACTGCGGTGTCGGTCTCGATGAGAAAGCCTATCGACATCAGCTTGATGCCGTATTTTTCGACCGGCACGAGGTTTTTGTCGACCACCTCCGGTTTCGCGTCGTTTATGCCGAACATGGTCGGGATGCTCGGGCCGTAGAGGTCGGCGTCTACCAGGCCGACTCTGGCTCCGGTGGCGGCAAGGCTGACGGCCAGATTGACGGCTACGGTGGATTTGCCGACTCCGCCCTTGCCGGAGGCCACGGCGACGATGTTCTTTACCCCCTTGAGCGGGCGCTCATCCTCTCCGTGGTGGTGGCCGCAGCCGCCCGAGGTGACCTTCGCGGTCATGTTTACCTCGATCTCGTCTGCAAGCGGCACATAGGTTCTGACGGCGTCGATGCACGCCTGGCGGATGTGGTTTTTCATCGGGCAGGCCGGCGTGGTGAGCACCACGCTGAATGACACCCGGTTCCTGTCGTCGATATGGATATTTTCGATCATGCCGAGACTTACCAGATCCTTTTTCAGATCCGGCTCCATAACGGTTTGCAAGGCGGCCCGAACATGGGCTTCTTCTACATGGTGCATGGTGAAGTGTATTGAGTGATCGTGAGATTTACTGAAGTGCCGGGGCTCCCGGGGGCGGCGCTACTTCTCCATGAAGCGGAGCGAAATAGGCACGCCGTCGAGGCTGAACTCTTCGCGGAGCTTTTTTTCGAGGAACTTTCTGAAATTGTTCTGCACAAGCTCAGGATTATTGCAGAAAAAAGCAAATACCGGCCAGTGCGAATCGATCTGCGTCATATACTTGATCTTCAGCTCCCGGCCCGATTTCGTCGAGGGGTGCTTTGCCGCAAGGGCCTCTTCGAGAAAGCGGTTCAGGGCGCTGGTGCTGATCTTGCGCGACCGGTTCCTGCAGATCTCCTCGGCGGTGTCGATGGCCCGGTAGAGGTTCTTTTTGGTCAGGGCCGAAACGAACACCACCGGTATCCAGGAGAGATTGCCCATATGCGAGCGGAGGTTGTCCTCGTAGAGCTTGCTGGTTTTCGAGTCCTTCTCGATGAGATCCCACTTGTTGACCAGCAGCAGCACTCCTTTCTTGCGCTCTTCGGCCATGTTGATGATTTTCAGATCCTGTTTTTCGAGCCCCGCCCTCGCGTCGAGCAGCACCATGGCCACCTGGCAGCGTTCGATGGCCCTTTCGGTGCGCAGCGAGCTGTAGAACTCCACGCCGGCGTCGATCTTGGTGCGTTTTCTCAGGCCCGCGGTATCGATCAGCAGGAACTCCTGTTTTTTTCTGGTGAAGCTGCTGTCGATGGCGTCCCGCGTTGTGCCCGGTATGTCCGAAACGATGTGGCGGTTCACGCCGAGCAGGGCGTTGACGAAGCTCGACTTGCCGACGTTCGGCCTTCCCACCACGGCAAGTTTTACGGTACTGTCGTCATCATCGGTCGAGCCTTCCGAGGACGGCAGCGATTCCAGAATGTCGTCGAGCATGTCGGCCACTCCGCTGCCGTCCTTGGCCGAGAGGAAATAGGGGCGGGTGAAGCCGGTGCTTACAAACGATTCGGCGTCGATGGTCAGCTGCGGGCTCTCCACCTTGTTGACGGCAAAGAATATCTGTTTGTGCTGGAAGGTGCGCTGGAGCAGCTTGCTTATTTCAAGGTCGTCGTAGGTCAGGCCCGAACGCACGTCGGTCACAAAGATCACGCAGTCTGCGTCGCGGATGGCCGTCAGCGTCTGCTCGATCATCGAGGCGCTGATGACGTCGTTGGCCGAGCAGTAGCCCCCCGTATCCATCAGGAGGAACTGTTTTCCCTGCCACTCGCCCGGCATGATGTGCCGGTCGCGCGTAACGCCCGGCATACTGTCGACAATGGCGCTTTTCTGGCGGAGGATTCTGTTGAACAGGGTCGATTTGCCGACATTCGGACGGCCCACCAGAGCAATTAGAGGCTTCATAAGGCAATAAAGATATTGTAAGGCATGGCAGCCCGTGCGACCGCCTGAAATTCCAGAAGAGATACAGGTATAATTTGTAGAATTAAATGAAATAATTTACATTGCTAAACTTTATTTTTCGGAAAAGTCCAGTTAATCCTATTGTACAGCATGAGCAAGACGTTAAGTTTCAAGACATATTCGGCAAAGCCAGCGGAAGTCGAGCGTAAATGGTATATCATCGATGCCGAAGGTCAGGTTTTAGGCAGAATGGCAGCCGAGATTGCCAGGGTACTCAGAGGCAAGCACAAGGCGCAGTTCACTCCGCATATAGATACCGGCGATTTCATCGTCGTCACCAACGCCGAGAAGGTTGCCTTGAGCGGCAAGAAGATCGAGTACAAAACCTACTTCCACCACTCGAACTATCCCGGTGGCGGCAAGTTCGACCATGTCAAGGATGTCCTGAAGAAAAAACCCGAAAAGGTTATCGAGCATGCGGTGTGGGGAATGCTTCCGCACAACAATCTCGGACGCCAGCTGTTCAGGAAACTCAAGGTCTATGCCGGCACGGAGCATCCGCACGAAGCGCAGTGCCCCGTTGAAATGAAAGTTAAATAAACCATAAGCAAAGAGGGAATGAAAGAGGTTATCGATACCGTAGGACGCCGTAAAACCTCGGTGGCAAGAGTGTTCATGACTCCGGGCAAAGGCCGGGTCATCATCAACAAGCTGCCGATCGAAGAGTATTTCAAAGACGAAGTCAAACGCAGCAAGGCGCTCAGGCCGCTTGCTCTCACCGAAAGAACCGAAGAGTTCGATATAAAAGTCAACGTTCAGGGAGGAGGCGTCAGCGGCCAGATCGGCGCAGTCAGCCTCGGTATCGCCCGCGCACTTACCGAATTCGACGAAACGGTCCGCCCGGTACTCAAAACCGAAAAGCTCCTGACTAGGGATCCCCGTATGGTCGAGCGCAAAAAATTCGGCCGCAAAAAAGCCCGCAAACGTTTCCAGTTCTCCAAACGTTGATATCGTGGCCTTTTGCTTTTCTTTTTTTCAGCAAACATCCCGCATATCGTGCCATTCCGGAGCAGTTCCGGATGAAGCCCTAAGGAAGTGTCCGGTGCCCCTGGAGGTACCGGATCCCGAAAAGCAGCAGCACGGTAGAGGTTCCAACTAAACACAACAGGAAGAGTCCCAATGTCACAAGAATTCCAGCTTGAAGAGATGCTCCGCGCAGGAGTGCACTTCGGCCACCTCGCACGCCGCTGGTGTCCGAAAATGAAGCCGTACATCTTCATGGAGAAGAACGGCGTTCACATCATCGATCTGCAGAAAACCCTCGTGCTCGCCAACGAAGCACTCAAAGCCCTCGAGGCCATCGCCTCCACCGGCAGGGAGATCATGTTCGTCGGCACCAAGAAACAGGCCAAGCACATCATTTCCGAAGAGGCTGAGCGTGCAGGCATGCCTTACGTCTGCGAGCGCTGGCTCGGCGGCATGCTTACCAACTTCTCCACCATCCGCCAGAGCATCCGTCGCATGAACGCCATCGACCGAATGGAGACCGACGGCACCTTCGACATGATCACCAAAAAAGAGCGCCTCATGCTTGCCCGCGAGCGCGAAAAGCTCATGAGGATTCTCGGCGGGATCGCCAATATGACCAGACTGCCTGCGGCGCTGTTCGTCGTCGATATCAGGAAAGAGCATATCGCCATCAAGGAAGCCCGTTCGCTCGGCATTCCTATTTTCGCCATGGTCGATACCAACTGCGATCCTGAAACCGTCGATTACGTGATTCCGGCCAATGACGACGCTATCCGTTCGATTCAGCTCATGGTCAAGGCAGCAGCCGAAACAGTCGTCAACGCACGGGCGCTGAAGGTAGAGCAGGAAGTACTTGCCGGTATGGACGCAGAGGACGAGGAGTCCGAAGTCGAGACCGAAGAGGTCGCCGAATAAGGCCGATGGTCAGTCAACTATTGCATCAGCATCATTATAAATAACAGGATCGAATCTATCCAATGAGCCAGATTTCAGCTAAAGACGTCAAAGACCTGAGAGATACTACCGGCGTAGGTATGATGGACTGCAAGAAAGCCCTCGAAGAGACCGGCGGCGATATGCAGAAGGCCATCGAATATCTGCGCAAGAAAGGTGCCGCCCTTGCAGCCAAAAGAGCCGACAAGGAAGCACGCGAGGGTATGGTTATCATCAAAATTGCCGATGGCCGCAAGGTCGGCGTTATTCTCGAACTCAACTGCGAAACAGACTTCGTGGCCCGTGGCGACGTTTTCTCCGGTTTTGCCGGCGCCCTTGCCTCCCTCGCCCTCGAAAAAGGAGCCGCTTCGACTGAAGCGCTGCTTGCCCTTTCGCTCGGTGAAGCCTACGGCGGAGAGACGGTTGACGATGCCATGAAAACCATGACCGGCAGGCTCGGCGAAAAGCTTGAACTCAAACGCCTTGCGCTTCTTGCGGCTCCGGACGGAGTCGTAGAATCGTATGTCCATCCCGGTTCACAGCTCGGAGCCCTCGTCCAGCTGGCTACCGACAAGCCTCAGGAGGCAGCCGATCTTGCAAAGGATCTCGCCATGCAGGTCGCCGCTTCTTCGCCGATTGTCACCGACCGTTCCGCGGTTCCGGCCGACTACATCGAAAAGGAGATGGATATCTACCGCCAGCAGGCTCTGGGACAGGGCAAGCCCGAACAGTTCGTCGACAAGATCGTTACAGGCAGGCTCGAGAAATACTACCAGGAGGTGGTGCTTTCCGAGCAGTCCTTCATCAAGGACAGCAACGCCAGGGTTTCGGACGTACTGGAGGACTTCAGAAAGAAGCATCAGGCTCAGGTCGATGTTAAGGCCTTTGTGCGTTATCAGTTAGGTCAGTAGAAAAGAAAAAAAGCCTCGTTGTACGAGGCTTTTTTTTTGACCATATTCAAGAGGGTTCAGTTCCATCAACACCATTGCCACGGAGGGGGAGACCATGCTGAAATACAAGCGCATCCTGCTGAAACTGAGCGGCGAATCGCTTGCCGGGGATGACGGTTACGGCATCAACGCCGCCATGCTCGACCGCTATGCCGAAGAGATCCGCAAAGCGCGAGAGATGGGGGCCGAGATCGCTCTGGTAATCGGCGGCGGCAATATTTTCAGAGGAGTTTCTGAGGCCGCGGCCAATATGGATCGTGTTCAGGCCGATTACATGGGCATGCTGGCCACGGTCATCAACGCCATCGCCTTCCAGGACGCCCTGGAGCGCAAGGGCATATTTACCCGACTGCAGACCGCCATCAAGATGGAACAGATGGCCGAACCGTTCATCCGTCGCCGGGCGATCCGCCATCTCGAAAAGGGTCGCGTGGTGATTTTCGGAGCGGGCACCGGCAACCCCTACTTCACCACCGATACGGCGGCTTCGCTCAGGGCTATCGAAATCCAGGCCGACGTCATCGTCAAAGGCACCAGGGTCGAGGGAGTCTACGATTCCGATCCCGAAAAGAATCCGCATGCCGAATTCTTCCCGAAAATCTCCTACCTCGATGTCATCCGCAAGAACCTTCGGGTCATGGACATGACGGCCATAACCCTGTGCAGGGAAAACGTCCTGCCGATCGTGGTGATGAATATGAACGAAGAGGGGAACTTCACCCGCCTGCTTCGCGGTGAAGAGGTGGGCTCGCTTGTTCATGCCGACGGGGTCTGATCCACTTCGTCTTCCTGGCCGGTCTTGAAAAGGTTTTCAAGAGTCTCCTTTATGACCGGCCATTCGAATCCCCTGTTTCGCAGAAATACCTCGATCTTTTTTTTCTTTTCGTTCTCGTCGCGCCCTTTCAGCGCGGCCAGTTTTTTGCGGCCAGCCCGCAGGGCCACCTCAAGACTGTCGTAATCCTTCAGCAGCTCCGAAGCCACGCTTTCCGGAACCCCCTTCTTCAGCAGATCGCAGCGCAGTTTGCCGCGTCCGCTCGGCTTGCGTCTCTGTCGGCTCTCGATCAGCTCGCGGGCGAAAGCCTCGTCGTCTATCAGTTTTTTTTTGCTCAGGTAGTCCAGCGCTGCTTCGCCGGTCTCGTGGCTGTACCCTTTTTTCCTCAGCTTTCCGGCAAGTTCGAACCGGCTGTGGTTCCTCAGGGAGAGCAGTTTCAGGGCGAATGCGGTTGCCTCGGTTGTCGAGTTTTCGTCCATAGTTGTCCAGTGGGGCCTGCAGGGAAAAGATGTTCCGGAGCCGGAGCGCCGGTTATTTAGTTATATTCATCAGAGCAAGGTAAAAAAAACAGGCTTTTTTCCGGAATCCGTTTTTGTATACGAAACGCACCCGGTTCCGCAACCCAATTGTACGCATATTCGCCCCATGAATCCGCTTCCCCATATCGGCGACGTGGTCTGCGCCATCATCGAGCGCGACGGCGCTTTTCTCATAACGCAGCGTGCCGAGGGTCGCCGACTCGCCCTCAAGTGGGAATTTCCCGGCGGCAAGGTCGAAAAGGGAGAAACCCCTGCTGAAGCCCTGCACCGGGAGCTTCGCGAAGAGCTCGGTGTGAAGGTCGCCATCACCCGGCCGCTTACGCCGGTGATTCATGCCTACGAGGACTTTTCGCTTCGTCTCATTCCCTTTCTCTGCACCCTTCTTTCGGGTGAGCCTGTGCTTCATGAACATCGTGCGCTTGCCTGGATCTCGCCGGCGGCGATCGATGCCTACGACTTTCCCGAAGCCGACCTTCCGGTGCTCGATGAGTACCGCATTATACACGCAGCATCAATGCCGTGAGTGGAAGTTTTTATCGCCGGGTTTACCTATTCATTTATTCCTTATTTTGCATATTGTAGTTTATCTCTTCTGTTTTCAATCAGTTGCATCAACGAAAAAGGGTTTTCGCCCTTTGTGCGTAAAACACCAGTCCGGAGGTTTTTGTGGCAAGTTCAGAGCATCCGTCGATTCGTGCCGTTTTCAGTATGCCGGTCATCGTGGCCGCGCTCGGTTACTTTGTCGATATCTACGACCTTGTGCTTTTCAGCATCGTGAGGGTTCCCAGTCTCAAGGAACTCGGTATCGAAGGGCATGCGCTCATTGACAACGGGGTCTATCTCCTGAACATGCAGATGATCGGCATGCTGCTGGGCGGTATCCTCTGGGGGTGGCTCGGTGACAAAAAAGGTCGCCTGAAAATCATGTTCGCCTCCATCATCATGTATTCGCTCGCCAATATCGCCAACGGGTTCGTCACCACGCTTCCAGCCTATGGCATTTTGCGCCTGATCGCAGGGGTTGGGCTTGCCGGGGAGCTCGGCGCAGGCATCACGCTGGTCTCCGAAGTGCTGCACACCCGCATACGGGGATACGGCACCATGCTGGTCGCCTCCATCGGCGTCTCCGGAGCCATCCTGGCCAATATCGTCGCCAACAGCTACAACTGGCGTACCGCTTTCTTCATCGGGGGAGGGTTGGGCCTGCTGCTGCTTCTGGCCCGATTCAGGGTCGCCGAATCCGGCATGTTCAGGACCATGGAACAGAAAGCCTCCCTCAGCCGCGGCAACATGCTGGCGCTTTTTACCGACAGAAGCCGGTTTTTCCGTTACCTGAACTCCATTCTCATCGGCGTACCCATCTGGTTCGTGGTGGGCGTGCTGATCACTTTTTCGCCTGAATTTGCCCTCGATTTTGGTATCAGGGAACCGGTATCTGCCGGCAATGCCGTGATGTTCTGCTATCTCGGCCTGGTCTTCGGAGATCTGTCGAGCGGACTCTTGAGCCAGATTCTCCAGAGCCGGAAAAAAGCGGTGCTGCTCTTTATGGTGATGAGCGTCGCCGCTGTCGCCCTCTATTTTCTGCAGGGCGAGAGTTCCGCCTCCTTCTTTTACGGCGTCTGCATGCTGCTCGGCTTTGCGGGAGGCTACTGGGCCATTTTCATCACCGTCGCCGCCGAGCAGTTCGGCACCAACCTCCGCGCGACCGTCGCCACCACCGTGCCGAATCTCGTGCGCGGCATGGTGGTGCCCATCACCATGCTCTTTCAGTTCAGCCGGGGTTTTCTCGGGCTGCGCTGGGGGGCGCTTCTGGTCGGCGCGCTCTGCAGCATCGCCGCCTTTTTCTCGCTTGCGGCCCTCGAGGAAACCTTCCACAAGGACCTCGATTACTATGAGGAGTTTCTCTGAACCTCTTCTTTTTTCCTGTGCCGCAGGGGGTGTTTTTTCTGTCAAACTGCCGAATTTTCACAACGGCAACAGAACTGTAGCAGAGTCGCAATAAAACTGTTTGAGGACTGTTTTATACTTGGGGAAGCTTTTTCAGCCCGGAATGAAATCTTTTCCCAAAATATCAAGACAGGAATCAAAACATGTCAGCAAAAAGTTATTCGGGGGCAACGTTGCTCAATGCCAGCGTCGATGGTCTGGGTGATGTCGTGACCCTTTATTTCGACCAGAAGCTGGATGCCGGCAATATTCCTTCCGCCAGCCAGTTCAGCGTCGTCAATGGCTCTGCACACAAAGTCACCGGCGTCGAGGTTCTGGGCAAGCAGGTGATCCTCACCCTCGACTCTCCCCTTGACGCGGAAGCGCCGGTTACGCTCTCCTACACCGATCTCTCCCGGAAAAACGATGCCGTCACTCTGCAGAACCAGAACGGTACCGATGTGGCTTCGTTTCGCGACTTCGAAGTCACCGACCGGCTCTCCCTGACGGAGGCGGGAGAAGGCTCCTTCGCTTACGCAGCCACCATTTCTCTCGATGGAGCGGAAATATCCGCATTCGACGCCACAAGCGGCAGGCTGTTCGTTACCTCTTCTTCGGGCCTGCAGGTCGTGGCCGTCAACGAGAAGCTCGAAATGAGACTGCTCGGCGTGATCTCTCTCGGGGATAACGATATCACCAGTGTTGCGGTGAAAAACGGTATCGTGGCGGTCTCTGTCGCTGCCGATGACAAGACCGAACCGGGCAGTGTCTATTTTCTCGATGCGGACGGATCCGTAACCGCTGCAGAAACGGTGCTCGGCAGTGTCGAGGTCGGAGCGCTGCCCGACATGCTTACCTTCAGCGCCGACGGAAAAACCGTGCTGGTTGCAAATGAAGGCGAGCAGGACACGGAGGGCAACAATCCGGAAGGTTCGGTAAGCATCATCGATATCTCTTCGGGAGTTGCCTCGGCAACGGTCAGGACCGCTTCGTTTGCCTCCTTCAACGACGATCTCGCTTCCCTCAAGGCTTCCGGCGTGCGCCTCTTCGCCGGAGAGGCGGGGTTTGAGGATGTCAGCGTGTCGCAGGATCTCGAACCCGAATACATCAGCATCTCTCCCGACGGGAAAACCGCATTCATCACCCTGCAGGAAAACAACGCTGTCGCCGTGCTCGACATGCAGAGCGGCGAGTTTACAGGCATTGTGCCGCTCGGCCTGAAAAGCTTCGCAAGCCTGCCCTTCGACGGCAGCGACAAGGACGGCATCGATCTCCAGACAGGCCGGAATGTCTACGGACAGTATATGCCCGACGCCATAGCTTCCTTCACCGGTGCAGACGGCGAAACCTATTACGTGATCGCCAACGAGGGTGACGATCGCGACGACTTTCTTGAAACCGCCGAGACCGCTCGCGTCAAGGACCTCGACCTCGACAACAGTGCATACCCCGACGAAATCGCCCTGAAAAGCAGCGCCGAGCTCGGTCGTCTTACGGTCTCGAATGCTCCGGGCAACAACGGCGATACTGATGGTGACGGCGACATCGACCAGCTTCTCGCCTACGGCGGCCGCTCGTTCAGCATTCTCGACGAAAACGGGACCGTCGTTTTCGACAGCGGTTCGCATATCGAGCAGTATATCGCAGCAAACGGCCTCTATTCCGGCGCCGACGGAGAAGGGCTGTTCGACGATTCCCGTTCCGACAACAAAAGCGCGGAGCCCGAAGGGGTCACGGTTGCGCAGGTCGACGGCAAAACGCTGGCCTTCATCGGTCTCGAACGGGGCGGAGGCGGAGTTATGGTATACGACGTCACTGATCCCTCTTCGGTAGAATTCGTGCAGTATCTGCGCAACGCCGGAGACGAATCGCCCGAAGGGCTGACCTTCGTAAGCGAAACGGAGAGTCCCAGCGGGCAGGGGCTGCTCTTCGTAACCAACGAAGTATCCGGAACTGTCACCATCTACCGTACCAACGAAACTCCCGAGGTTGCCGAAGAGATTGCCGACATGTCGGTGGTCGCCGGTGCCGAGCTTCATGAAACGCTGCTCACCGATATTTTCAGCGATGCCGATTCCGGCGACAGCCTGACCTACTCGGCAGCCATGGCCGACGGTTCCGTTCTTCCGGAGTGGCTCGGCTTCATCGCCTCGCATCACGATATCGAGGATATGGAGGACTATTTTCTTCCTGCCGGCAATCCCGCCAACGGTTCCGGTTCCGGTCCCGCCACGGACTCGGCTTCCGCAGGTACGGCGATAGCCACGGGAGTAAAAACTGTCGATGGCAACATCGCCTGGGAAAGGACCGACAGCGCCGGAGGCGAAATCGAAACCATAGCCGAAACCCTCAGGGATGATATGGGCTACGCCATCGGCGTCGCAAGCACTGTGGCATTCTCGCACGCCACGCCGGCCACCTTCGTAAGCCACGACGTCAACCGCAACAATTACTGGGACATCGCTCACGAAATTCTGCTCGAAATCGAGCCGGAGGTGGTTATTGGCGCCGGATATGAAAGCAGCTATTTCGCCAAAGCAACGACGAATGCGGCGAAACAGGATACCGACCTCGACAACAACGGCTATAACGATGACTACGACGCCTTCGTAAACGGCACTGACGGCACCTCCTACCTCTTTGTCGAGCGCGAGACCGGCGTGGATGGCGGCGATCTGCTCGCCGAGGCGGCATCCGGCGTTGATCTTTCAGCCGGGGAGAAGCTCTTCGGCCTGTTCGGCACCTCCGGCGGCAACTTCGAATACTATGAAGTGGCCGACTCTCCCGGTTCGCCCTCCATCACCCGCAGCACCGGTGACGCCACACCGGCGGTCGACGAGGACCCGACGCTTGCCGAAGTCACCCTCTCCTCGCTCTCCGTGCTCAATCAGGACGAGGATGGCTTCTTCATCATGATCGAGCAGGGCGATATCGACTGGAGCAACCACGCTAACGACTACGAGAACATGGTGGGAGGAGTCTACGACCTCGACCAGGCCGTCAGGGCAGCTGAAGCGTATGTCGAATCAGGTTCCTTCGGTATCGACTGGTCGAACACGCTCGTCATCGTTACCAGCGACCACTCCAACAGCTACATGCGGGCTCAGGAAGAGCTCGGCATCGGTGATCTTCCCGCACAGAACGGCAAGACCTATCCCGATGGCGAGGTGACCTACGGTACCGGCGGGCACTCGAATGAGCTCGTCACCGTCAGCGCCAAAGGAGCGGGAGCAGAGCTGTTCGAGGAGTACGCCGGCGACATCTATGAAGGAACGAACATCGTCGACAATACGCAGATCTACGAGGTGATGATGCAGGCCGCCAAAGAGGCCGGAGCCGAACACGTCATCCTCTTTATTGGCGATGGTATGAACATCGAGCACGAAATCGCCGCAAGCCGCTACCTTTACGGTACCGATTTCGGTCTGGCCTGGCAGAGCTGGAACGAAGACGAGGACGGCTGGTCGGGCTATGCGAGCACCTGGGACGTGACGACGTACAATAAATATGCAGCTGAAGCCGGTGTTGCGGCCTACAGCGAAGAGACCTACGATCCGCTCATCGGATACGATCCGTCGCAGGGCGGCGCCACGCCGTACCCTGTCGAAATGACCCTTGAGGGCACGCCGACGGCAGCCGATGCAGGTGTCTACGAAATCGAGGTAACCGCAACGGACGAAGCCGGCGCTTCGGTCAGCGACATCTTCATGCTCACCGTGACGAACTCTAATTACGGCGAAACCGAAGGAGACGATCGGCTCGCCGGAAAAGGCAGCGACGACGTGATCTACGGCGCGGGCGGCAACGACCGGCTTACCGGAAACAACGGTAACGACATTCTTGTCGGCGGTACCGGCAACGATACCATGCAGGGTGGAAAGGGCGATGACACCTACTACGTGGACAGCCAGGGGGACGTGGTCAGCGAGGGTCTCTTCAGCGTCTGCACCTCAGGCACCGATACGGTGATTTCCACGGTAGACTGGACACTCGGCGTGAATGTCGAAAACCTTGTGCTGAAAGGAACGGACGACATCGACGGCACCGGCAACTGCCTCGATAACGAGCTTGTCGGCAACGAGGGAGACAACATCCTCACCGGCCATCTCGGCGACGACATCCTCGACGGCGGGGCAGGCGACGACACCCTCGATGGCGGCTTTGGCGACGATACGTACTATGTGGACAGCCAGGGTGACGTCGTCAGGGAGCTGTTCTGGTTCGGTACCGATACAGTGATTTCTACGGTCGACTGGACGCTTGGTGCGAACGTCGAAAACCTCGAGTTCAGCGCAGACGAGGCGATCGACGGCACCGGAAACTCGCTCGGTAACCGCATTACCGGCAACGCCGGCGACAACCTGCTCAGCGGCCTCGGCGGCAGCGATACGCTGTTCGGCGCAGAGGGGAGCGATACGCTGCTTGGCGGCGACGGCAATGACGTGCTGTTCGGCGGAGCCGGAGTCGACCTGCTCACCGGCGGTTGCGGCAACGACACCTTTCGCTTCATGGCTGCAGGCGACAGCGGTCTGGATGCCGAAACCATGGATGTCATCAGCGACTTCTCCTCGCGGCACGACAGGCTGGACCTCTCCGGTATCGACGCCAACTCCTCCCGGTCGGGCGACCAGGCGTTCAGCCGCAGGATTCTCTGTGGTTCCGACGACTTTACCGCTGCGGGTCAGCTTCGCTTCGACAGCGCCGAAGGGATTCTGTACGGGAACACTGACGGCGATGTTGACGCCGAGTTCGCCATCCAGCTCTCGGGTGTGAACACCCTTCTCTCCTCCGACATCGTGCTGTAAGCCGGGGGTCAGCGTTCATCAGGGGTTTTCCCTTGCGGTCCGCCATGCAGACAGGCGCATGGCGGACCTTTTTTTATTGGGTCTCCCTTCAGGACAGGGCATCTCTCTGGCAATAATTTCGTATACTCCTGAAAGACGGGGTTTTCCGGCAATCCAGGGTAAAAGGCTCCGCTATACCGCAGTTTCACAAACCGAACATGTCAGCAGCCAGGCACAGCTATAATTTTCAGAAGGTCATCGCCGCAACGGGAGTTCTTCTCCTGGTGGTGAAATTCATTGCCTGGTACCTGACCCATTCGGTCGCCATTCTTACCGATGCGCTCGAAAGCATCGTCAACGTCACCAGCGGCTTCATAGGCCTCTACAGCCTCTACATTTCCGCAAAACCCAGGGATAGCAGCCATCCATACGGGCACGGCAAGGTGGAGTTCATTTCGGCGGCGATAGAGGGAACCCTCATCTCCGTGGCGGGTCTGCTCATCATCAACGAAGCTGTGAGGAACCTGCTCCATCCACGGGTTGTTGGCCGGCTCGATTATGGCATCCTGCTGGTTGGCATAACCGCGGCGGTCAACTGGCTTATCGGTTCGCTGGCCGTGCACAACGGCAGGAAGAACAGTTCGCTCGCCCTCATCGCAAGCGGCCGGCATCTTCAGTCCGACACCTGGTCAACCATAGGCATCATTGCCGGTCTCGGCCTGCTGGCTCTGACCGGACTGGCCTGGCTCGACAGTGCCGTGGCGCTTGTTTTCGCCGGTGTCATTCTGGTTACCGGTTATCGCATACTTCGCAGTTCGCTCGGGGGTATCATGGACGAGGCCGACACCGAAATGCTCGAGAAAATCGTGGCGCTCCTGCAGCAGAGTCGTCGCGAAAACTGGATAGACCTGCACAACCTCCGCATCATCAAGTACGGCAGCGTGCTGCATCTCGACTGCCATCTGACCATACCCTGGTATCTCACGGTTCGAGAGGCCCAGAAGGAGATCAACAAGCTTCATCACCTGATAAGGCAGAACTTCGCGGAGAGCGTGGAGCTTTTTGTGCACACCGACGCCTGTCTCCGTTTTTCGTGCAGTATCTGCATGAAGCACTCCTGCACGGTCCGCCAGGCGGATTTCGAACAGTCGGTGGTGTGGCAGGTCGTCAATATTTCAAGGGACTGCATGCACAAGATCGGCGATCAGGAGTAACGTCGCAGTTTCCTTCAAAACGTCTTTCGAAAGGGAAGAACAGCAACAGAAGCTGACAAAAGGAGCGTCTCAATGTCAAAGGTGGTTCTCGTAACCGGAGCATCCGGATTTATCGGTTCGCATCTCGTCATTCGCTCCCTCCGTGAGGGATACCGGGTCAGGGCGCTTGTCCGTAAAGGCAATCCCCGGATCGGGATGCTGCAGCAACAGGGGGTGGCAATTGTCGAAGGCGATATCCGCGATGCACGGGCCGTGGCTCGGGCGGTGGAGGGTTGCGATCTGGTCTTTCATGCTGCGGCGCTTGCTTCCGACTGGGGGAACCCCCAGGATTTCGCCGACATCAATGTGGGTGGTACGCGCAACGTTGCCGAAGCCGCCCTCGAAAGCAAAGTGAAGAGGTTCGTCTTTATCAGCAGCTACGAAATATTCGATCATGTCGGTCTCGAGCGCATCGATGAGTCGATACCCTTTTCTCTTCGCGGCCAGCTCTACCCCGATACGAAAATCCGGGCCACCCAGGTGGTGCGCGAGTTCGCCGCAAAAGGGCTTCCTGTGTCCGTTGTCTATCCGGTCTGGGTCTACGGTCCGGACGATCGCACCCTCTTTCCCCTGCTTGCTGATGGCATTCGAAAGGGGCAGCTTTTCTACTGGGCCTTCCACGCCCGCATGAGCCTGGTCTATATCGACAACCTTGTCGATCTGCTCATGCTTGCCGCGACGCATCCTGCCGCCTCCGGCGAGGCCTTTCTCGGGTGCGACGGCAGCGACCTCACCTTCGAAGCGTTCTGCAGGCGGCTGGCGGCAGGAATCGGCTCGCCGCCTCCCTTTATCTACCTTCCCTACGGACTCACCCTCCTGATCGCTATGGCAATGGAAGGGTTCGCCCGTATCTCCGGCAGCGACAAACGTCCGCTCCTGACCACCCAGGCTGTCACCCTGCTTTCCTCGCGCGCGATGGTCGACACCTCGAAAGCGCGCAACCTGCTTGGCTGGAAGCCGAAGGTTTCCCTCGACGAAGGGTTCCGGCGCACGCTTGACTGGCTTCTGAGCGTGGATCCGGAGGAATGGAAAACAAAATAGAGGTACCCTTGGACTGAACGTGTTTTGCGATGGAACTCGACCGCAATTTCTTTTTCGATCATGCCCGGAGCCCCCTCTTCGACGGAAAATTCCGGCAGGGTCAGGTAGACGGGCTGAACCTGCTGCTCGACTACTGGGAATGCCGCCATCCTCAAGAAGATACCCGCTGGCTGGCCTACGCCCTGGCCACCGTGCACTACGAGGTTGACCGCACCATGCAGCCCATCAGGGAGCGCGGCTCTGCGGTCTATTTCAGAAAGATGTACGATATCGAGGGCGACAACCCCCGCAAGGCGCGCCTGCTCGGCAACATCCACCCCGGCGACGGAGCGCGCTTCTGCGGGCGCGGCTTCGTGCAGCTTACCGGCCGGCGCAACTACGAGGATTGGTCGTCGAGGCTCGATATCGACCTTGCAGGCAATCCCGACCTCGCGCTCGAGGGCCCCGTGGCCGCCGCCATCCTCTTCGAAGGCATGCGCCTCGGCACCTTCACCGGCAAGGCGTTCGCCGACTACCTCAACGCCGGAAAAACCGACTGGATCAACGCCCGCCGCATCGTCAACCGTCTCGACAAGGCCAGTCTCATCGCAGGTTTCGCCCGCAGCTATCTTGCGGC
>NZ_JBAWHG010000005.1:0-11514 GCF_049593655.1 Chlorobium sp. | reverse complement strand
ACACAGTACCGTTCGGCGGTTTTCTTCGCCGACGAGGAGCAGCGCCGGGTGGCTGAAAAGCTCATCGCAGAACTGAAAGCAAAGGGGTACGGGGTGACTACCACGGTTGAAAAAGCCGGAACCTTCTGGCCCGCCGAGGATTACCATCAGGATTACTACCAGAAGACAGGGCATCAGCCGTATTGTCATATTTACACGAAACGATTTTGATGGTGGCGTGTGAATGGCGTTGTTGCACGGCCTGATAGCTGCGTTGGGCGCTGCTCGAAATCCTCGTGTACTGCGAGTACACTCCGGTTTCTGCGGTGCGTCGGCCTTGCCCTCAGGCCGTTCACGACACTCCATTCAGACGCCGTGATCTGAAACTCGCGCTCCTGAACGTCGCTTGAAACTCGCGTTCCCGATGTTTCGGGGGAGAACTTGACACTCGCGCCCCCGATGTTTCGGGGGCTTGACACTCGCGCTCCTGAACGTCGCTTGAAACTCGCACGCTGCGTTGGCTCCGACCTGTCGGGATCGAAATCCTCGTGTACTGCGAGTACACTCCGGTTTCTGCGCTGCGTCCGCCTTGACCTCAAGTTTACGACACCCCGTAGTGACTTCCCGCGCTGTTGCTTTTTGGGTGTGTCGCGCATAAAGAACTTTAATAAGTAAAGTGTGCGCAGAGAGGGGGGAGAAGGTGGATATGCGGGGAGGTTGCCGATGCCGGGGATGGGGTGCGTTTTTCGCCGGTTTGTATGTATCTTGCAGAAAAGTCCGACGTTACCCCATCCGAAACCGATATGAGCGATCCTGTTATTCTTTTTCTGCTGCTGCTTGTGCTGCTGCTGCTTGTTTTCGTCCTGTTCCGCCAGTTCGGCGACGCGCCGCGCAAAGCCGAACTGATGCGCCTGCAGGGCGCCGAGGTGGAGCGGGACCGTGCGCTCTCCAGACTTGAAGCGGCAGGAGGAGAGCTGGAGAAGCTCAGGGTCGAGCATGCCCGGCTCGAAGCCGACCTGCAGCACGAGCGCCGGAGCGCCTCCGAGAAGATCACACTGCTTCAGGATTCCGAGGCCCGGCTTCAGAGGGAGTTCGAGAACCTTGCAGGCAGGATCGTCGAAGAGCGGGGGCGGGTGCTCGGCGAAGAGAACCGGCAGCGGATGGACACCCTCCTGCAGCCTTTTCGCGAGCAGCTCGAGGGGTTCCGCCGCAGGGTTGACGAACTGCATGAAACCAATATCGCCGGTTCGGCGAGCCTCAGGGAACAGGTGCGGCAGCTCATGGAGCTCAGCGGCAGGGTGAGCGACGAAGCCAGCACGCTTGCCCGTGCGATCAAGGGCGACGCCAAGGTGCAGGGCGACTGGGGCGAGATGATCATCGGGCGGATCTTCGAGGCTTCCGGACTTGAAAAGGGACTCGAATATGTGGCGCAGGAGAGTTTCCGCGGCGAGGACGGCGCGCTGAAGCGTCCCGATTTCATGGTGCTGCTTCCGGGCGAAAAGGCGGTCATCGTTGATTCCAAGGTGTCGCTGACCGCATATGAGCGGTTCTGCAGCCTCGAAGACGGGAGCCGGAGGGAACAGGCCCTCAGGGAGCATGTGCAGTCGGTTCGCCGCCATATTGCCGCACTGCAGGAGAAGGATTACCACGATATCGGGGGCAACCGCACGCTCGATTTCGTTGTCATGTGCATTCCGCTCGAACCCGCATGGCAGGCCGTCATGCAGGCCGACCCGGATCTGCTTTACGATCTTTCCGGAAAGAACATCGTGCTCTGCGGCCCGGCCACCCTGATGATCACCCTCAAGCTTATCGCCCAGCTGTGGCGGCGCGAGAACGAAAACCGCAATGCCGAACTCATTGCCGAGAGGGCAGGCCGGATATACGATCAGGTGGCTCTCATTGTCGAGAGTATGGAGGACGCCCGCAAGAAGCTTTCAGGCGTGTCGGATTCGTTCGACCTTGCCGTGCGCCGTCTCAGGGACGGGCGCGGAAATCTTGTCGGAAGGGTTGAAGAGATACGAAAGCTTGGTGCGAAGGTGAGCCGGCGGATTGCCCGGAGCGCCGGAGAGGATGCTGCTCCGGAGGCCGAAGCGTGAGTCTTACGCCTCGGCGGGGTTTTCGAACACCCGGATATCGCGTTCGATACTGCTGCCGGCGTTGTTCATGGCGAGCTTCAGATCGTAGTCCATCTGCAGGCCGAACCAGAACTGGGCCGGAGTGCTGAAATAACGCGCAAGACGCAGAGCCGTGTCGGCGGTGATGCACCGCTTGCCCGTGATGATATCGTTGATCCGCCATACGGGAACATGAATATCTTCTGCAACCTGTTTTTCGGTCAGCTGGAGCGGATTGAGAAAATCCTCGAGAAGAACAGTTCCCGGATGAAGCGGAATATTTTTCCTGACGTGCATGAAGCGGTTCTCCTGGTTGCAGAGCGAGTAGATTAATCTGGGGATATGTAACCACAGATTACTACTTTTTTCCGGATTTCAAACCCTGAAAACACCGGGTTTCTTGCAACTCCGCTCCTGCAGCCTGAGAGCGTGGAGGCTATCCGACCTCCTTGCCGGCCATCACCAGCGTCGGAGGCGCTCCCAGATGCCTTCCGGCGAGCAGCACGTTCCAGTAGAGCCATTCGAAACCGAGTTTTCCGTACCAGTTCATTTTGGTCTCCTTCAGCAGGGAGAACGGTCCCAGCTTCGGCATGGGGAATTGCCCCGGCAGCGGTTCGATCTTGTAGTTGAAGTCGATGACCGAGGAGGTGCCTTTGGAGTAGACGATGAAGCAGGTGGAGTGTCCGTCGAAAATTTCCTCGGGCTTGACTCCGTGAATTTCCGCCATGATGTTGAACACCACGACGTCGGCTTCGTAGTGCGCCACCGATCCCGCTTTGGAGGTGGGCACGTTGGTGGCGTCGCCGATGACGTAGACGCCTTCGTGCTTGAGTGCTTTCAGGGTGTTCTGGTGCGTCGGAACGTAACCGATGCCGTCATCGATGCCTGAATCGCTGATCATCTTGTCGCCGAGCGTTGTCGGTATCGATACCAGCAGGTCGTACTTCACCTTGTCGCCCTTGACGGACTCGATGTACTTCTCCTTGCCGTTGACCGAACTCAGCTCGAAGGCCGGAGTGATTCTGATATTCTTTTCCTTCGCCGATGCGGTGAATACCGCCGAAGCCTTGGGCTTGGTGAAGGCCCCCTGAAGAGGGGTGACCAGCTCGATCTCCACCCTGTTTCTGATGCCTTTCTGCTTGAAATACCAGTCGGCCATGAAGATGAACTCGATCGGCGCCACCGGGCATTTGAAGGGGAGTTCGGCAATGTTCAGCACAACCTTTCCGCCATCGAACTCCTTGAGTTTGTTCCTGAGCAGCTCTGCATCCGGGATGGTGTAGAAGGTAAAGGCGTTCTTGCCCCATGCATCGAGCAGGCCGTCGTTTTCCTCCGGAGCGATCCGGCACCCCGTGCTGATGACGAGAAAATCGTAGGAGAACCTGTGATTGAGGGTCGTCACCTCTTTCCGCTCGGGATCGACGCGGACAATTTCGTCGATGACGAAATTGATGCCCGCCATGATGTATTTCTTTCTCGATTTGACGAGCCTGCCCGGTTTTTGAATGTCGAAAGCCACGAACAGCATGCCCGGCTGGTAGATGTGCTGGTCGTCACGGTCGATGACCGTTATCTCCCAGTCCTCGGGCAGGTGCCTGCGCAGGTTGTTCGAAATGATGGTTCCTCCAGTGCCGGCTCCAAGGACAACGATTTTTTTTGACATGTTTCAGTTTCCTGTCTGGTTAAGGTTCATGAAAATAGAGATGCCTCAATACGGTGCTCCCCCTGTATCTGTTGTCAGGGGATGCTGTAAGGCGCAATGGGCGGCAAGAAGAGTGTGATGGCCGGGATACAGGAGCCGCCGGGCGTAACGGTACAGATGGTTGTATTATATATCTGGATGATTATATAATTTAACAATTATATGAATATGTGCAACAGGCGGTTCTCCTGCAGGCGAAAGCGCTCTCCGGTCGTGATTGCCGATCGCTTTAACCGGCGTTGCCGCTGGCCCGAAAGATTTGCCGAAGCGCGACTCTCGAATTTTTCGGGCAAATAACATGCGGTTTAAAGCGCAGGGCAGGCCTATATTGACACAGTTCGGCCGGAGTTCGTCAACCATAAAGGAATACGCCATGCATTTCGCTCAGCTGCTGCAGGATTTTGCCGTCGATATCGGCTGGAAAGACCAGGTCGAAAGCTTTGAAGACGAAGGGATATGCCGTCTTGCCGTCAGGCTGTCAGTCGGCGGCCGTTCCTACCGTCTCATGCTCGAAGGTCACGAGGAGCGCCAGTGGCTTGCGCTCTATCTCTATGCGCCGTTTACGGTCAGGGAGGACAAACTGGTCGATGCCAGCATGCTCTTCAACTTCATCAACTGGAACTTCAGCTATTCCGGCAGCATCAATGTGTCTGACGAGGGCATCATCTCCTACAAGCAGATTATCGATCTCGGCGGCTGTACGGCGGATACGGCATTGATCTACAACATGCTGCATGCCGCAGTCGATATGTTCGAACGCAACGCTGCGGAGCTGGAGGCTGTTGCTTCCGGCGATCTCCGCTACGAAGAGGTCCGCGGGGAGATGGAAAGAAATATAGCCCGTCAGTTTCAGGAAGGGGGCCGGGAGGAGTAGCGCGGAATTTTTCTGCCGGAGAAGCGTGCCCGCACCCCCGGGGGCGCTCCTAGTGTACTCGTACGGCTTTTCCGGGTTTTATGCGTTTCAGCCGCAGATCCGCCATTGCATCGACCTTGAGCAGCAGATGCACCTTCTTGCTGTCGAGGAGAATGTCGCACTTTTCAACCCGCAGACTGTCAACCCTCAGGTCTATCACTTTTCCTGTTTTGCCTTTGGCGATAGCGTTGCTGATGATGCCGGGCACTTTTCCGATAAGCGTGTCGAGCTTCACGTTCAGTCTCGTGGCTACCGTATCGCGCACGAAATCATGCAGAAGGTCATCGCCGGTGCGGACAATGGTGTTTCCGGTGTCGAGGGCGTAATCGAACTTTTTCACCTTCAGCGTCTGGGTCGGGGCATCGAATACGATTTTGCCGCTGGTTACCAGATAGCCCCTGATGTCCCTGTCGGTGCTGACGCCAATCGAAAGGCCCTTGTCGGATGCATAGGTTTTTATATCGGTGATGGTGACGTTGTACCCTTTTCTCGACAGGGTTTTTCCCCTGAGGTACCCGTTAAGCTGGTCGTTGATCTCTTCGAATGAGGTAAAGGCGTAAAGATTGATAACGGAGTGCCGACTCTTCTCCCCCGGCCGGAGTCGGCTGAACGCAGGCAGCGGGTTCGGTGCGGCGATTGCCGTGGTATCGGTGAGCATAAGCATGGCCGCATCGATGCGCGTAAAGCAGGTGATGTCGTTCCGGTTCAGGGCTATATCGCTCCTGATGCCGCTGCAGTGAAAGCGTATCCAGACCGGAGCGGGTTTTCGGCTTATAAGAATGGGGTCCTGAAGATCGAGCCAGACATCCGAAATGGTGGAGTGCAGGTTTGCCGCCTTGTAGATCTCCCGGTCGAGCATGGCGGTCAGTCTGCCTCCCTTGCTGTTGAGCGCCTCGGTGATTGCCGGTCTGAGATTTTTTTTGAACGGTCCTATGCGAACGACCGGCTCGCTGAGCCACCGGATGTTTCTGATGCGGAACCTGGTGACGATGCTCCAGTTCCGGTCGAGAGCGATCGGCGTCGAGAGCGTGACGATGATGGTGGTGTGCAGCGGTTTTACCAGTCCGGAGAGCATTTTTCCGAACCGGCTGTCGAGCAGGATTGCGTCGACCGTCAGGGGAAAGGTGCAGAGAAGTTCCCGTCCGCTGGTGGTTATGAGAATGTTGTTCTGCCTGGAGAGGGTCAGGGCGATTTTTTCTTTTTTGTCTTTTCTGATCCGGATAGTTTTCTGCAGAAAGGCGCCCCTGATTTTCCCGTTCAGATAGGCAGCGAGAGTTTTTGTTTCGATGTGTACCGGAAGATTGAAGGTGGAGGGAGGGACCGTTACGGAAATTTCTGATGTGAGCGGTTCCGGGGGATGGTTTTCAGAGTAACCGATGAATTTCAGGAAAAGAAAAACTCCTGAAACGACAAGAGCAATGACGATTCCTGCGGCTATGAGAGGTTTTTTCATTGGAGGAGGTTCTGAGGCGTTTCCTCTCGGCCGGGGCGGGAGTGAAAATGGTTCCGGACCCGGCCGGAAGTGATCGGAAATAGATCTTGAAAGAGGCGCTTCAGGTCACTTTTTTGGTTCCCAGTAGCAGCGTTTCGGCGATACGATCCGCTCTTCGTCCTTGAGCGTTTTCATGGCTTTATCGACCTCTTTGCGATCCAGCTTGCCGGAGTCGGCAATCTGGCCGGCGCTCATGGGTTTGCCTTCCTTTTCAAGCAGATCCAGAATTGCTTGCTTGATGTCCATAGGGTTACAGGGATTACTTGTTGGTGGATAGCGAGATGGTTCGTTTTCTCATGCTTCTGATAAACGATCCGTAAGGATAATAATTCCCGTTTTTCGTGCGGGTGGGTATGCATATCCGGTTTTTTTTCTGCAGGTGGATCGCGGGCGCCGGGTTTTCCGGCTGCGGGAGATGAGTGCGGGGAAAAAAAGAACTGCCATGCCGCGTATCTTCTTTTCCGACGGTTACCGGATTGTTTTGGATAGAATCAGGTAGAGCGATATCGCAGCCACGAGAAAGCAGGCGAGTGCGTACAACTTGAATTTCCACCCGAATGAAAAGGTGTAGTGAACTCCCAGAAGCAGGGAGTATACCAGGGCTCCTGAAACTACGTAAAGCATAACATCAGACATATTCTTTTTGAGAACGTCTACATGTCAGTTTTTCTCAGGCCGTGACCATTACCTGCATTACCGTGTAAAGGGAACTGCAATTGTTCAGGATAGTACCGGCATGCGAAAATATTTCGTTCAGGTTTTTCTTTCCGGATCTTTCAATGCCTGAATCGACAGGGGCTGACATAATAGTTTGGGGGTAATGTTAAGTTCTTTGAACTTACAAATTTTTTTTAAACTTTCTTTTTTTTAAGGTCTTTTTTAGAGGCAAAGGCTTTTAATTCCTCTGTTTCCGCCATTACGGGCCGGAATTCATCGGAATTCTTTTCTTGTAACTGTTTTTTTTGGTAGTTTTCTGCCGCAGGATGTTCCGGTATCTCCCCACCCGCGCCATACCGGCTGCACTCCTGTTTCATCAGCTTTCTTCAGCCCCTTTTTAATTCTGGATTGCAGGGTTTTATCTGTTTCTGCGCTCATTCTGTCAACCTTGACAAAGGAGGTGCCTGTTTACATGATTTCAGTTACCTGTCGCATTGCATTTTTGAACTGATTGTAAAAAAAGGAGGGAACTATGCCTGAGCCATTACTTTCCGGTCCTCATATGGACTTTCAGCGCATGGAGTGGAAGTGGAAAATCGGTATCCCTGCCGACTTCTGGCTTGTCGAGGAGGAACTGATCGGCAAGTTCATCACCGCCAACAAGCTCAAGGCGGCCGGTAAAGTCGCCGCAGGTGTTGCCAAAAGTACGGCCAAAGCCATCTCGATCGATAACATCATCGATCCGAGAGGGGGCAGAAAAACGCCTCATCTGCATTTCAAGGGCGATATCTATCTGCTCGACGCCAAACAGTGGCGTGAGTTCAGCACTCCGGTTCTCAAGGAGATGAGTGCAAGGCTCGCCGCGGTCAGGTCAATTCCTTTCGAGAGCTTTATCGAAGTCAGCCAGGCCGTGCTTCCCCATCAGTAACCGTTGCGGAAATCAGCGGCTTCGTTGTTTCAGGACTGGATGCAGCCGGAATAACGAAGCCGCTGGCCGCACTATTCTTCCAGCCAGTTATGAAGTATACCCTTGCGGTTACCCGGCAGTGTAATTTCGGATGCGCCTACTGCTACATATCAGGCATCTCCGGGCACGATGCCGTCATGAGTCACGAGACGGCCGAACGGGTTGTGGAATTTATCTTCAGCCGTACTCCGGAGCATGAGAACATCGATATCGGTTTTTTCGGCGGGGAACCCCTTCTCGAATTCGAGCTGATCAAATCGATTATGAGGAGGATTTACCGCCACGAACGTTATGACCCGGAGAGGTTTCTTTTTTCGGTAGTCACCAACGGATCGATTTTCAGCGATGCCATAGCTGCCGATCTCAGGGAGTTCCGGATTTCTCCCGGCATAAGCTGCGACGGCCCGGCATGCATCCAGAATCGGTCGAGAGTGTTCCGGGACGGATCGCCGACTTCGGCGGCGGTGGAGGGCAACATCCGGCATGCGCTGGAATTTTTCCCTTTCATGCCGGTCAATGCGGTGTACTCGCCCGATACCCTCGATATGCTTCCTGACGTGGTGGAGTATTTCCATGCGCTGGGAGTTAGAAACATCTATCTCAATCCGGATATTTCGGCACGCTGGACAGCCCGGCATGCCGAAATGCTCGACGGGGTGTTCAGCCGGATCGGAACACTGTACCTCGACTACTACAAGGCAGGCGCACCGTGCCATATCAGCCTGATCGACAGCAAGATAACCGTCATACTCCGGGGCGGCTACGAGCCGCTCGAACGGTGCCGGATGGGCAAGGGCGAGTTCGCCTTCGCTCCTTCGGGCAACATCTACCCCTGCGAGCGCCTCATCGGAACCGATGACGGAGATCGGCACTGTCTCGGCAATGTGCACTCCGCCACCGGCATGCTGAAACGCTGCAGCCACGATTCGGAGCACACCTCCAATCCGTTCTGCCTGAACTGCGGCATCAGCCGTTACTGCATGAACTGGTGCGGTTGCACGAACTATTTCGCCACGGGAGACTACAACTCGCCCGGAGCCTTTATCTGCGCCTCCGAAAAAGCCTCGGTGACGACGGCTTACGCGTTGATCGAAAAGCTCGGGGAGGAAGGTTTTTCATTTGCGGATCATCTTGCGGGCACGCCGCTCCAGAGCATTGTCGGGGAGGTTTCCGGCCTGCAATGACGGCGCCGGAGCGAAGGTTTATGTATGGTTCGCTCAGAGGCTTCCGGGATTTTTCCGGATGAGAGCATACGCGTCGAGTGCTCGCCGGCGCGAGGCCCGAAGCTCCACGAGAGGTTCGGGGTAGGTTTTCCCGATAGAGACTCCCGCGGCCTGCAGCACGCCGGCGGGGGCTTCCCACGGTGCGAAGAGGTGTCGGTCGGGCAGCCTGCCGAGCTCGGGAACGAAACGGCGGGTATAGGCTCCCCATGCATCGAATTTCTCTCCCTGGGTGACCGGATTGAAGATGCGGAAGTAGGGCGCCGCATCGGCTCCGCAGCCGGCGACCCACTGCCAGCTTGCGCTGTTGACGGCAAGGTCGGCGTCACAGAGGCAGTCCCGGAACCACCGCTCGCCGCTGCGCCAGTGCAGAAGCAGGTTCTTGACCAGAAAGGAGCCGACGATCATGCGCACCCGGTTGTGCATGTAACCCGTCTGCCAAAGCTCCCGCATGCCGGCATCGACAATCGGGTAGCCGGTCATGCCATTCTGCCAGCGCCTCAGCGCTGCCGGATTTTCCACCCATCCGAAGCGGTCGAACGAGGCGTGCAGGTTGGTGCGGGGCAGGTCGGGATGGTGCCGGATCAGGCTGTAGGAGAACTCCCTCCAGGCGAGTTCGCTCAGAAAATGGTCGATATCCGTGCCGTTTCCATGGTTTTTTGCGGCGTGCCAGACCCGGTTCGGCGAGATTTCGCCGAAATGCAGCGACGGCGAAAGCCGCGAGACGTTGGGGCGGGCGGGGTAGTCGCGTCCCTCTCTGTAGCCCTGCAGCCCATGCTGCAGAAAGGTTTCGAGCCTCATGGATGCGCCCTGTTCGCCGATAGTCCAGTGCGCTTCGAGCTGCCTGTCCCAGCGTATGCGGGGCAAAAGGTCAAGTGCGTCGAGCGGCAGGCTGCCCGTCGGAGGAAGCGCGGTTTCAAGCCTTTCGGGAGCCGCAAGGGGGAGTCGGGGCGATGCGGCTCCAAGGCACCCATTGCGGTAGTAGGGCGTGAACACCCGGTAAGGCGTGCCGTCCGGTTTTTTTATCTCCCACGGCTCCCAGAGCAGCGAACCGTTGAAGCTTTCGACGGTAATGCCCGTTTCGCGGAGTTTTTCCCTGAGCATGGTATCCCGCCGTATGCGCCAGGGCTCGTAGCAGCGGTTCCAGTGTACCGAGGATGCACCGGTTTCTGCAGCCAGAGCCGGAAGGATTTCCAGCGGATCGCCACGGAAAAGCGCGAGCCGCCCCTTCAGCGAGCGGTCGAGCGAGGCGAGGCTGTGGTGGAGCCACCAGCGGCTTGCCCCGCCCATCCGGAATTCGCCGGCATTAAGGTCGTCGAGAATGTAGACCGCCAGCACGCGCCCTTTCAGGGCTGCCTGGCTGAGCGACGGGTTGTCCCCGAGCCGGAGATCCTGCCGGAACCAGTGTATGGCAAGGTTGCCGCTCATGAACCGTTTTCCGTCGGGTCGCCGATGCGTCCCATGAAGAGGATTCTGCCGCGGCCGTTTTCACGGATGGTTTTCAGCCGTTTTTCGAAATCCGCCAGTTCGCCGTGGTGCAGAAGCGCATCCTCCGGCCTGACGTGCAGCGCGATCGGCACCAGATGGAGCGTGAGTATGGCGTTTTTCATCTTGTCGGTTGCTATAGGATTGCCGGAATCGCAGAGGAGTATCCGTTGCCGAAACATAAACATTTTTTTCGGCGCACGCCATGATGAACGAAACCGGAGAAATTGATGTATTTTTCACCTGCAACGGGCAATGCGCCCGCTCAGCGTATCGTTAACACCGCTTTTACCATCTTTTATGCGAAACAAGCTTTTCCGATATCTCAGCATCAGCCGTGACGCCGAGTCGTTCAGGGACATTCACGCCGCGGTCGAAAGCGACATCGAGTTCAAGGGCAGCCGCCTCTGGATCCTGATTTTCGCCATCGTGCTGGCTTCGGTCGGGCTCAACACCAATTCGACGGCGGTCATCATCGGCGCCATGCTCATCTCTCCCCTGATGGGTCCGATCAACGGCGTGGGATACAGCATCGCCACCTACGATTTTCCGCTGCTCCGCCGCTCGCTCAAGCACCTTTCGTTTGCCGTGGCGGCAAGCCTCGTCACCTCGACGCTCTATTTCGCCATCAGTCCGGTATCGAGCGCCTATTCCGAGCTTCTGGCCCGCACCAGCCCCACCATTTACGACGTGCTGATCGCCCTGTTCGGTGGTCTTGCAGGAACGGTTTCCATCACCACGAAACTGAAAGGCAACGTGGTGCCGGGAGTCGCCATCGCCACGGCGCTCATGCCCCCGCTCTGTACGGCGGGGTACGGGCTTGCGACCGGTCAGTTCGGCTTCTTTTTCGGCGCATTTTATCTCTTCACCATCAATGCCGTGTTCATCGGTCTTTCGACGGTGATTTTTTCGCAGTTCATGAGGTTTCCCATCAGAAGCGATATCGCCGAAGCGCAGAAAACGCGCATCAACAGGTGGATAA
>NZ_JBAWHG010000004.1:0-5335 GCF_049593655.1 Chlorobium sp. | reverse complement strand
ACAACTTCGTGCGCATGCAGCGCTCGAAGCGCGATTTCACCTTGTCTGCGAACCACTTCGTGGAAAGGTTCCTGCCCGAAAACTTGTCGCTTTTCAGGGGGATTTCAGGCATTCCTGCATGGATGGCACTGCCGAATTTCGATTTGTGCAACGCCGAGATCGTTTTGTATGAGAAGGTTTTCTCGAAATCATAACTCTTTTCTTTCCGGAAATCCTTTTTGATATCCTCTTCGTTGAAAGCCATTCCCGTCTCCTTCAGATAGTCGATCATGATGCCATAGGTGGACCCGAAGGAGGCATGGCCATCTTTATAGCTGAGCAGGTCGCCGTCCGGAACGATGTTTTTCCGGGTCAGATTTGCCAACATCTTCTGGAAGCCGACGTTCCGGGAGGCATAGTGGCCGGCGTTGTAATCGGCGAATACATACTTCCAGTCATCGTAATTGTGCTTGAAGTCGAGCAGATAAGCCGATCCGTAGAATACTCCGCCTTTGCAGGTGTAGAGGATTTTACGGATATCGTCATGCTCGACGTTTTCGGGTTTTCGAGGGTACTGCCCGGCAAATCTGACCGATATCTGCATCGATCCGATTGTGGTGATCAGATCGTCCACATCCTTGTCGAGCACCTGAAGCATCGGTTTGGTGACATCGGCAGCGATAAATTCGTTATACCACAGTTCCACATCGCGCTCGCTTTCAATCGGATCGATGTTCTGGCGGAACGTGTTTCCGTTCGCTGCTTTTTGGTCCAGTCGTGATTCAATGATAAAGCGGACAATGGGATTGCTTCCGGCATTGTTCAGTTTGCTGCGCAGGATATTGCCCATTCCGGGTGTTTTCGGAACGGTTTTAAAGCCGCTTTCCTGTGCAATGACAGCTATGACGGCGCACGCATTTTCCTTGCTGACAGGTACGCCGATCTCCTGAAGGCTCTCTTTGATCGCTTTCGCCCATATGTCGGGAGAGTCGAGACCCGGAGAGGCAACGAGAATCAGTTTTTCAATCGATTGTTCCGCAAGCCCGGAATCGTCGTTTCGGGAACAAGCACTTTGAAAAAAGGTCAAAACGAGTGCGCAGAGGGTGAAGAGCGCGATGCGTGTTTCTCTTGTCATGGCCGGCAGATTCGTGTCTGTATAAACGATGGGTGCGAAATAACCCCGAACCTCATATCCGTGTGCGCATGCAGTGGTTGAAGCGGGACTTCACGCGCTGGGCGAACCATTTCGTGGACAGGTTTTTGCTCGTGAATTTCGGACTGTTCAGGGGGATATCGGGCAGGACAGCGTAGATCGTGCGTCCGAATCTCTGCTTGTGCATTTCCGCGATGGTCTTATAAGACCAGGTGTCCTCGAAATCATGGCTTTTTTCCTTCGAGAAATCCTGCCTGATCTGATCTTCATCGAACGCCACTCCCTTTTTCTTCAGGAAGCCGGTGAAGGTGACATAGGTGACCGAAGGGGCGATATCGCCGTTTTCATAGTTCATCAGGTCGCCGTCCATGGTGACCGTTCTGTGCGTCAGATTTGCCAGCATTTTCTGGAATCCTGCGTTCCTGCTTGAGTAATGCCCGGCGTTGAAATCGGCGAACACATACTTCCAGTCATCGTAATCGTACTGGTAGTCGAGCAGATAAGCCGCACCATAGAACACGCCGCCCTTACAGGTGTAGAGCATGTCGCGCACGCTTCCGAACCCGGCGTTACCGGGCTTTTTCGGATACTCTTCGGCGAACTTCACCGAAACCTGCATCGAACCGATCGTGGTGACCAGATCGCTTGCATCCTTGTTGAGCACGAGAAGAATCGGTTTCGTTATGCTCGCGGAGGTGAACTCATCATACCAGCGCTCGAAATCCAGCTCACTTGCAACCGAATCGATGTTTTCGCGGAATGTCCTGCCGTTGGAGGCGTTCTGATCAAGTCTGCTTTCGATAATGAAACGCAGCACCTCGTTCGATTCGGCAGCCTCTATCTTTTGTCGCAGGATGCCGGCCATTCGCGCGTTTTTTGGCGCGATCGAGAATCCGCTGACCTGCGATATGACCGCCACCACGGCAGAAACATGCTCCTTGTCGACAGGTTGCCCAAGCTCTTCGAGGCTCTCTTTTATTGCCTTCGCCCAGATGTCAGGCGAAGGATTGTTCGGTCTTGCGGCAAGAACCAGTTTTTCTATCTGCTCTTCTGTCAGTCCTGTATTCCTGGTTCCCTGGCATCCGCCGAGAAACAGGATGAAAAGCAAAGCAAAGAGTATGAATCGTTTCGCTCTCGGCATGGCGATGGTTTCAGTGGAGAAATTCCGGTTACATCGAGGTCGAGTAGTTCGGGGCCTCTTTGGTGATTTTGACGTCGTGCGGATGGCTTTCGCGCAGGCCGGCCGAGGTGATGCGCACGAACTGCGTTCTGCTTTTCAGATCTTCCACCGTACCCACTCCGCAATAGCCCATTGCCGATTTCAGTCCTCCGATAAGCTGGTAGACCACCTCGTCGAGCTTGCCTTTCGAGGGAATACGCCCCTCGATGCCTTCAGGTACATATTTTTTCGATTCGCTCGAAGCGTCCTGGAAGTAGCGGTCGCTGCTGCCTTCGGGTTCCGACATGGCGCCGAGCGAGCCCATTCCGCGGTAGGTCTTGAACCTCCGGCCTTCGTAGAGAATCGTTTCGCCGGGGCTCTCGTCGGTGCCGGCGAAAATGCTGCCCATCATCACCGAATCCGCTCCGGCGGCAAGGGCCTTGGCAATATCGCCGCTGTACTTGATTCCTCCGTCGGCAATGATCGGCGTACCCGTTCTGGCTGCCTCCCCGGCGCAGTTCAGGATGGCGGTAAACTGCGGCATGCCTACACCGGCCACAATGCGGGTGGTGCAGATGCTGCCCGGTCCGATGCCCACCTTCACGCAGTCGGCGCCTGCCTCGACGAGGTCCCGCACCGCTTCGGGCGTGGCCACGTTTCCTGCAATGACCTGCAGTTTCGGATAGACCTTCTTGATCGCTTTCACCGTATCGAGAACGGCCTGGCTGTGGCCGTGAGCGGTATCGACGGCAACTACATCGACTCCTGCCTCCACCAGCGCCTTGACCCGGTCCAGCGTGTTCTCCCTGATGCCGACCGCCGCGCCGACCCTGAGGTGGCCCTGGCTGTCCTTGCAGGCGTCGGGGAACTGCTTGCGGGTCTGGATGTCCTTGAAGGTGATGAGTCCTTTCAGGTTGTTCTCCTCATCGACGATCAGAAGCTTTTCGATCTTGTTTTTCAGCAGGATCTGTTCGGCGGATGCAAGATCGACATCCTCCCTGGCCGTGATAAGATTTTTTCTGGTCATGATGGTTGCGATACCAGCGTCGAGCGACGGCTTGATGCGCAGATCGCGGTTGGTGACGATTCCCTTGAGCTTCTTTGACGGGTCGCCTTCGTAGGCCGGGTGTTCGATAACCGGAATGCCGGAAATGGAGTGACGCAGCATGAGATCGAGCGCATCCTGCATGGTGGCGTCTTCGTACAGGGTGAAGGGATCGCGGATGATGCCGCTCTCGTAACGTTTCACCTTGGCGACTTCCCGAGCCTGCTCTTCGATGGAGAGGTTCTTGTGGATAATGCCGATGCCGCCTGAACGGGCAAGGGCAATGGCAAGGCGCGATTCCGTCACGGTGTCCATGGCCGCACTGACGAGCGGTATTCTCAGCTCTATGGATTTCGTGAGGCGGGTGGCGACCTTGGTCTCTTTGGGAAGTATATTTGAATATGCGGGAATCAGGAGCACGTCATCGAACGTAAGCGCTTCGTACAGTATTTTCGTCATCGTCAGGCAGGTTTAGAATTGCTGCTAAATTGAATCTGCCAATTTACGAAAAGTGCCGGGACTATGGCAATGTTAATCACTGTTAACCCCCCGATGAAAATTTGCTGTCGGGAGGTCAAGCGCCATAAAAAAGCGTGTTTAGCTGCATTTTTATCCGGATTGCGTTTTTGAAAAGTCAAAAGAGAATGTAAATTACAGGCCATTTATTACGGAGAGGTCGCATAGTTGGTCTAGTGCGCTCGCCTGGAAAGCGGGTAGGGTGTAACAGCCCTCGAGGGTTCGAATCCCTCCCTCTCCGCAGAAGACCAGTACTAAGTTCCATGTTGGAAGTGCTGAGTGGAAAGAAAAGGCAAAAAGCTGGTAAAGAGGGAGGGTGAGAACCCGCCAGGAAGAAATTTCAGCTCCGGAGGAGCGACATATCGGTAGCGCAGGGCGACAGCCCAGGGGGAAATTCCGGTAATATTTTTCTCTGGCATTTTTCCCGCAATTCGCTATCTTTGATGCCTGTTCTTTAGGGTAGCTGGAGGATTAGCCTAATTGGTAAGGCAGCAGTCTTGAAAACTGCCGGGTTCACGCCCATGGGGGTTCGAGTCCCTCATCCTCCGCATAACATTTTCAGGAGAGGTGGCCGAGTGGCTGAAGGCACCGGTTTGCTAAACCGACGTAGTTCGTAAAGGGCTACCGAGGGTTCGAATCCCTCCCTCTCCGCAACAAACCCCGCACCAGCGGGGTTTTTGCATTAAGGGAGGGGTGAGAACCCGTTTATCCGCCAATCAGCTTCGCGTACTCCGCTCTCAACTGCTCTCCGGCCTCGCCCGCGATGAGCAGCACGACCGGGCAATCCTTCAGGCAGAGAACCCCGTAGCTGCCGAACAGGTGCTTCTGTTCGCCGACCGACGCTATCGCCCTCCAGGGAATGAAAAGCGGCGGCGAGAGCATGCGGAAGATGAAGAGGATGTCGAGATGCACCCCTCTGCTGTCGAGAGTCATGAACAGGCAACCCCTGTAGCTGATCGGGAAGAGCCTGAATCGCCTGATGAACCCCGACGCGAAACGGAACTGCTTTCCGGCATGCGGCCCGGCACCGGGAAACCGTTCGGCAAGCAGCGACCATCCGCTCAGTTTCGAGAGCAGGGCGCTTACTCCGATCCACAAAAGGGCGAACACGGCAATCAGAAAAACCGGCAGCAACATGAAAAAAGAGGTATCCATCATGCTTCGGTTGAGTTCTTGTCGTCAACGGATCAAGGGAAAGGCGCAGGAATTTCAAACACAATCGTCGTTTTCCTCTCTTTGTTCCTTTTCCGTTCCCGCCGCACACCGGGAAAATAGTGCTTCCTGGCGTCTCCACACGGACGCGAATCCGAAGGTCGGTTTTATGTTCAGGGATTTTGCCGGGCATCGATCACGTTTGGAAAATCCTGCCGGATGCGGAGCGCGGCTTCGGGCGAAATCCTTGCGGCAGCGGCGAACTCCGGCCAGCGCCCGACGGCTTCGGCCACTTCGCTTATGATGCTTTCATGGTCCGGCACCGTGAAGC
>NZ_JBAWHG010000003.1:0-26406 GCF_049593655.1 Chlorobium sp. | reverse complement strand
TTTTTTTTCGGGGAGCCAGCCTGCGGCATCAGTTTTGCCGCCAGTCTCAATCCTTGAACTTCTCGGCAGTATTGTGAACAGCCAGACGTAATGTAGCCAGAGCATTTTCCACACCATCCTTCAGCTTGTCCCAGGCGTCCTCTCCGGCATCGCCCAGATCCTTCAGCCTGGCTTTTGCAGCAGCGATACCGTGCTCAAGTTCATCAACATGCTTGGCATAGTTGAGACGGGTATCGGCAGTGAAATTTTTCGCCTTCGCCTTGAACTCGACCAGTCTGGCATGCGCAAGCTCGAGCTCGGCCTCCGCCTTCTGTCTGTAGGCTTCCTTTAAACTCATAGCTCATCTCCTTTTTCATTATCGTTAGCATAGCTTTCAAATCTTCCTTACAACTCCCAAGTACAGCTTCAGCTTTTCCTGCTTCCATAAAGCAGAATTCCTCCGCCAATCACTATCGCCCCAACACCAGCCCATACTGGTATATTGATGGTCTTTTTTTCCTTTATGGAAAGTTCAACCGGCCCGAACCTTACCTCTTCAGTCTCTTTTGTGTAGCTGAAACTGCCATAGATCAATCCGAATACGCCCGATACCATCAATACGACTGCCGCAATCCTGAGTGTATTCATAGTTACATCTCCGGTTAACCTTTTTGAGTCGAATCTCACTACTCCTGATATCGCAAGAATCAGCTTCCGCTTTCCGTTTCGGCTGTTCTCCAACACAATGGGAATACTGTTGTATTTACTGCCCCATAAAAACATTCCGCCGATTCCGGTTATATTCATGCCTCATTTCATCAAATAACCATCGGTTGCGATCTGCCTCCGGATCAGCGGAAAACGGTTGCCCGCTTCGTTTGTAACAGACCCGAAACGCGCAGAAGCTCCTTGTCGTGCATTTTTTCGGAAAAAGCCGAAAAATTCTTCTGGAGCAGACTGTAGTAAAGCTCCTCGTAGTTACTCACCATCGTATCGGCGGAAAAACGCCGTTCAAATTCCTCCCGGCAGGTTTTTCGCGACAGCTCCCCAACACGATGAATGGCATTGATGAAGTCGAGCCTCGTTTCGCAGATAAAGCCTGTTTTGCCGTGCGTAATCACTTCAGGGGCCGAGCCGCACCCCCTGACGATCACCGGAGTTCCACATGCAAGCGCCTCAATCATCACCAGCCCGAAGGGTTCCGGCCAGTCTATGGTATTGAGAAGCGCTTTTGCGTTTTTCAGCAACTCAACCTTCCGGGTGTCGTCCACTTCGCCGACATAGTCGATAAGGGGATGATCGAGCAAGGGCCTGATTTTTTGATCGAAAAAGCCCTGGTCGGTCGGATCTATCTTGGCGGCTATTTTCAGGGGGATATTGCATGCCCGGGCAAGCATGATCGCCTGTTGGGGTTTTTTCTCCTCGGAAAAGCGGCCCAGATAGAGAAAATAGTCCCCTGGCTTGTCGTTGAACTCGAAACTGGAGGGGGGGTAGCCGTGATAAACGGTTTTTACCCAGTTGATATTCTCAACGGGACGCCGCTGGGAATCGCTGATCGAAACATATGCCATATGGGGGTACAAACCGAGCATTTTGCCGTATTCGCCGATATCAAGCCGGCCATGCATGGTCAGAACCGTTGGCACCCTGACCTTATGGGCATAGGGAAGGGTAAGATATTCGAGATGCGAATGGATGATGTCGAACTCCTTGAGCATGTGCTCATAAACCTTGCTGAGCATCATCATCGTCACAATGGTCGGCGAATGCGCTTTTCTTCCGAGACGAAGGCTTTCGCTGATCGGGGCAACGAGTTTCGCGCTGGTTATGGAGTCACCCGATGCGAACAGGGTTACATCATGACCTCTGGCTACCAGTCCTTCGGTCAAATGGTAGACAACCCGCTCCGTTCCTCCGTATTTTTTCGGAGGCACCCGTTCGACAAGGGGTGCGATCTGGGCAATTCGGAGTTTTTTCATGGCAGTTTTTCTCCGGTTAACATTAAATTTCTTTCAACTGGAGGCATCATGCGCATCGTACCGACAAGCAATTTCCGCCCCCAGGACAATCTTGATCGCAGGATTTCAACCGGCATTCCGATTATTTCCGATATATCCTGATGTTTGAGTCCGCAAATCTCGGACAGCAATACCGATAATTTCATATCGGCAAACCGCCGGCGTAATGCCCCCGGATGACGCACTTTCGAGTGGCGGCCGGAGTCAGGGAAACCCGGCGCTCCCTCAAAGCCGCACCATTCCAGATAACAGATCCTGAAAATCCTGAACAGATCTTTCGGTGATGCGTCAATATCGGTACTCAGATAGGTGGCGTTCACCAGTTCATTGGCACTCATCTCGACTCCGGTCATCCAGTACGCGAGGGTATAGAGATCGTCCATTACATCGAGGGGCGTTTTCATCATGGTGAGCATGGTTCCTCCATTGATACAATTGACTTCGCCAGAAAATTCAAGCATTGGTATCAAATGGACTACCCTAAAATCCATACCTCCCCCGACATCGGATATCTGACCGATCGTTCCGTCTTCAGCAGGTATTTTGCCTGTCCGTGAGATTTATATGCAGTCATTGAGGAAAAGCCGACCTTCGCAGTCCATTCCCTTTGCAACGATCGGGAAAAAGGAGCTGCATGACCGGCAACTCCTTTTTGCTGTCAATAAATCCGTCAGTTCTTTCTTGCGCCGTCATTCGGGCGGCCGCCGTTATCGTTACGGTTCCTGTCGTTATCGTTACTGTTGCCGTCGTTTCGCTGAAAGCGGTTATTGTCGCGGTTGTCCTGATCACGGTTATACCAGTCAAACCTCCTGTCGCGCTTGCTGTACTCGACTTCACGGTACCTTTTTATATCATCCCACCGGTGTCTTCTGATCTTTGCGGGAAGGTTGTTGCTGCGGATGAACACCCACGGACCCCGGTAGCTTGAGGAACGGTACCAGCGGCTATTTTCGTAAAGATAGTACCGGTTACCGTAAAAAATTACATCATAAGGACTTCCCATGGAAACCGAAAACCCCTGATCCCTCAACTCGATAAAATTCGGGCGCCTGTCGATTACAAAAGACGGCCGGTTCCGGCTGTTTATCTGCACATTGACGTCCGCTTGAGCCGATGCCGGGAGTTGACCCAGAAGCATTCCTGCAATTCCTGCTGCAAACCAGATGTTTTTTTTCATTCGAATTCTCTCCTGTTAACCTGTTGTCCAATAATCGGGCACACTATCCCTAAACATAATCTCATAACATCGGCGACGCAGCTTTTTCCCCCTGTTCGGCAGCCCCGTATCGTTACACCCTTCTGCCCTGAATGACACGAATCACAATCACGACAATCGCGATGACCAGAAGCGCATGAATGAACCCTCCCATGGTGTAGGAGCTGACAAGCCCGAGAAGCCAGAGGATCAGCAGGATAATGGCAATGGTTTCGAGCATGTTGAATCTCCGTTTAAATTTAAGGGCGTGATTGGCGCTGCAATAACACTCCATTCGATAGCGGGCAAAAATCCGTACTTGATTTTCAAGTACACTCTATACAACAAAGCGAAACAGAGAAACGTTCACGCAGCCACGGTAATTCTTCTGGTCAGGCTGAAGAAAAACGGTTTCTGCAAGCGGGTGCTCTTATCGGGAACGGCAAAACAGGCCCTGTCGGGTTTCTGAAAAGGCTCTGAATATGGCGACGGGGAGAACTCACCGGAGACAAGCCGTCAGAAAGCCGGATTGCGCTCGGATATGAGCTCGGAAATTATTCTTGTGTAGCGGTTAAAGGCATCACGTCCCTCCGGAGTGATTCTGTACATGGTTTGGGGCCTGCGCGCGTGAAATCCCTTTTTGAAACTGACATATCTGGCAGACTCAAGCATTTTCATGTGAATACTTAAATTTCCGTCTGTTGCCTTGATCTTCTCCCTGATTTCCACAAAACCAGCCTGATCTGTGGAGTTGAGATATGAAAGCACGGCAAACCGTATTCGTGAATGAATAACCTTATCGAGCAACTGGTGATTGAAATCATCCGAGTTCCCGGCCTTACTGCTGCCAGATAGCTCCTGCTTCTGCAACTCACCGGAACCGCCTGTCTCTTCAGTCTGCTTCTGACTGGTAATTTCCGATACGACAATCCGGCACTCCTTCCCGTTGCTGCTCAATACAGCTTCAATGCGCACGGTCCGGTAGTTGCCCATGCCCGGATTCCGGAATACCGGAGGTTCGAACACCTGTGACGAGGGCTGATCACCGAAAAGCCTGACCTCACAATACCAGGGAGACCTGTTGCTGAACACCCTGTCGAGCAGGGAGTTAAAAACGGGCAGGTCCTCATCGACAATAAACCTTCCGAAACGATCGCCATGCAAAAGTGAACGTTCCATGCCGAGCAGTTTCGCGCCGGGAAGGTTTACCTCGACTATGGTCCCGTTTCTGGAAAGCGTCAGATAGCCCAGAGGAACGAAATCATACAACTGTGTGTAGCGCTCCCGGCCTTTCTCTGCTTCAGCTCTCGATTGAAGCAGCTCCTCATGCTGCATTTCAAGCTCGATCTTGTGAATTTCCAGTTCATGAACCAGATGCTGCAGCTCAAAATATGACGGTGGTCCGTCGGGCTGTTTTAGCTGGGCTGACTTGAGGCGTTTTTCGGCTTTACGGCGCAATGCCGAAAAACCCGGCTCTTGTTTATTTTTACTGTTCATTAATGGCGCATCTGTTTAAAACGTTGTGCTGCCAAGAGCCGGAAAGCCATGATTTCGACAGATCTCCCGCTCGTGTTCGATACGATTTTGCATGGTTATATCAGAAAGCACAGCCATGCACTCCTGAGCGTCTTCGCTGACGACCGCATCCACCCTGATCGTTCGACTGCTCATACTTCCAGTATACGGGGGAGCTGACGGTTCAGAAACAGCTCCCGATAGTTGATCATTCAGAAGCCTGACCACACAGGAGCACTGCTCCTTCAGGCCGAACACCCTTTCAAGCAAAGCGTTGAAAACCGGAAGGTCTTCACTGGCAATAAACTGTACGAAACGATCGCTCTTCAACAGAAAGCGGTCCACGCCAAGAATCCTTGCGCCCATAAGATTTATCTCAAATATGGTGCTGTCCCTTGCAAGCCGGAGATAACCTATCGGGGCATAGTTATAAAGCCCGGCATATCTGTTCAAACTCTCCTTCAGCTCCTCTTCCTGCTGAAGAAGAGCCCCGTTCTGCTTTTCAAGCTCGATCTTTAAGCGCGCCATTTTATGAATGATGCGGTGCATCTCTTCAGGTGAAGATACATAATTCAGGCTCTCCTGCCGACTCACACTGCGCAGTTTTCCGTTCTCTCGATACGAGAAAGGAGAGAATGCCGATGGATTTCCGTCCTTTTTCATGCAGTATCCTCTTCTGATTAAAAGATTCTTTAATTCGGGCGAAGACTACGCGTCAACATCGTTCACCATGCAAGGACTGAACTCCCCTTATATACTTTAAATAACAAAGAGCGAACATGAAACGTTCACAGCCGGATTTGATGGCCCTATCGAAAAATCAAGAAGGCGAACGATCCGGAACATTCGACTTTTTCGATTCGAACCAGGCCTCCTTACGTCAGACATGGTGAGGTAATCGGCCGGTTTCGGTGATTTCAAAAAATGTCGTATAAACCTGATACGACTTTTCGTATCCTTCCCGCAGTCGGGGCGAAGCACTGACTTTATACCAGCGGATGTCCCGGTCAAGAGCATGAATAACGCCCATGAGCACATTGGAAACAGGTTGACCGGAATGTTGCGCCACCCATGCGGGATGTTCTTTCGCAGGAAAAACCGAACCGTCATCCCTGACAAATTGTCCTCGCAGTTCCAAGAAGGTTTTACCCTCTATTTCTGCAGCCGGAATGCCTGTAATCCGCTCCATTTCCGGATTGGCCATAACGATTTTCCCTTCCGAATCCTGAAGCGTGACGCCAACCGGCATGGTGTCGATAAAAAAACGAAAACTCTGCTCGATCTCCCGGAGATTCTGCTCCAGCCTCTTGGCGACACTGATATCATTGAAGGTTATCACCAGACCGTCAATGCGGTTTTCCTGGGTACGGTACGGCATGATCCTTACCGTAAACCAGCGCCCGTCGCT
This sequence comes from Chlorobium sp., assembly GCF_049593655.1. NCBI lineage: Bacteria > Pseudomonadati > Chlorobiota > Chlorobiia > Chlorobiales > Chlorobiaceae > Chlorobium > Chlorobium sp. Next base: position 20,291 of record NZ_JBAWHG010000003.1, on the reverse strand, counting down.
TGCAGAAACCTGTTTTTCACTGAAAACGAGCGAATTAAGCACCTCGCGGGCATCGCTGGCAAGATCCGGATAGTGCATATCGGTAACGATGTCCGTTATCGGCCGGCCGATATCTGTGGCGATCAGCTTGATGATGCTCACGGTACGGTTGGTGAAACGGCGTATATTGAGCTCGTCATCGAGAAAGAGGGTTGCGATGCCGGTACTGTTCAGCAGGTTTTTCATGTCGTTGTTGGCCTGCGACAGGTCGTTCACCTTCGATTGCTGTTCCTGGTTGACCGTCTGCAGCTCCTCGTTCAGCGACTGCATCTCCTCCTTGGAGGTCGTCAGTTCCTCATTGGTGCTCTGCAGCTCTTCATTGGCCGACTGCATCTCTTCATTCGTCGATTTCAGCTCTTCCTGGGAGGTCTGCATCTCTTCACGGAGGATAAGTATTTCATCCTTTGCCTGTCTGAGTTCCTCTTCAAGAGATCCGACCTTGCCTGCGCCAGCGTCGTCGGCAGGCTGAACGGAGCCGTCCGCATCCCCGGGCATCATCTTTCCCGCATCCGCAAAAACAATCAGAACCATGCCTTTCAGGGAATCCGGTTTTTCAATGAATTTAACCGTAAGATCGACGATCTGGGATCCTCCGTTGGTTCCGACACGCAACCCCATCCTGACGATCTCCCCTTTCTGCCGGAGCAGACGACTGAAAAGAATGCCCAGCTCATAGCGAAGCCCCTCCCTGGCCATCGCAAAAACATTGAGATTAGCCTTGCCGGCCGCAGGCTCCAGGTACTTACCGGTTCGACCGCTGATATAGATGATATCACCCTTGTCATTCGTCAGCACAGCAGGCGGAGCAAAATGCCGGAGCAGAAGCTGATCGGTCAGCGACTGCAGATTGACTCCGGAAATTGCGGATTGCTGTCCGGTCTCCGGAAGAAGGGGAAGCTCATGTACCGAGGGAGCGAACGATGCGGGAAAATCGGCAGGAGCGGATCTGACCGACTGCGAAACATGCCTGAAAAGACGGGCCTTGCTGTCAAGAGGCTCAAACAGGTGCGCATTGGAGCCAAGAGTTTCGGCACTCCCGAGAAAAAGCATCCCCCCGGGATTGAGACTGTAATGAAACAACGGAAAGAGCTTTTTCTGCAGTTCCTGCTCCATATAGATCAGCAGATTGCGGCAGACGAGAATATCGAGTTTGGTGAAGGGCGGGTCCATGATGACATCATGATGCGCAAAGACGATGGTTTCGCGAATTTCCCTTGTGATCCTGTAACCCCGGTCATCTTTTTCAAAGAAACGCTTGAGACGCTCCAATGAGAGATCGGCCGCGATATTAGGAGGATAGATTCCCATTCGGGCCTTCTCTATGGCATCCTTGTCAAGATCGGTTGCAAATATCTGGAGTTTGAAATTTCCGGAAGGTTTAAGCGCTGCAAGCACTTCACGGAAAACAATGGCGAGCGAATAGGCCTCCTCGCCGGTGGAACAGCCTGCCACCCATGCCCGCAGGACACCTCCGGAAGGACGGGAAGCAAGAATTGAAGGAATTGCCCTCGTTTTCAGGACTTCCCAGGCAGCAGGATCCCGGAAAAAACTGGTGACTCCGATCAGCAGTTCCTTGAAAAGAAGCTCGATTTCATGCGGGTTCTCCTGAAGATACCGGACGTAATCGGCGATTTTTTCAATCTGATGAATACCCATTCGCCGTTCAATACGACGATAGACCGTATTTTTCTTGTAAAACGAAAAATCATGACCGGTTTGCGTTCGCAGAAGAATGACAATTTTTTCCAGGGCGCTCAGCGACCGCTCTCCAGAGGCGGCTCCCTGTCTGGCGATAAGGGGAAGGTGTTTAAGATAGGCCACAATTTTTTCCGGAAGCTCCTCGACGGGAGCCACAACATCAGCCAGTCCTTCATCGATAGCGCTGCGGGGCATGCCGTCAAACTTCGAGGATACGGGTTCCTGTACAAACACCCCTCCGCCTTTCTCTTTGATGGCGCGCAGACCGAGGGTTCCGTCGGAACCCATGCCGGAGAGAATCACTCCTACAGAGTGGTGCTGAAGGTCGTCGGCCATGGACCGGAAAAAGAAATCGATCGGCAGTCTCAGGCCGCGCGGTTTAACCATATCAAGCAGATACAACACGCCGTGCAGCATCGTCATGTCATGGTTCGGAGGAATCACATAGACATGATCCGGCTCGATCCGGAGGCGATCGGAAACCTGGCAGACAGCCATGGAAGTAACCCGCTGCAGCAGCTCGACCATGATCCCCTTGCGGGTCGGATCGAGATGCTGGACAATCACAAAGGCCATGCCCGAGGGATACGGAACATGTTTCAGAAAAAGCTCGATCGCCTCGAGCCCGCCGGCAGAAGCGCCAATACCGATAACAGGAAAAGAGCGTTCTGCCGCTATCTGTTCCGTCTTCTGCTCCGACTCCTTTTTGGGACGGCGGCCGGATGAGGGGTTTTTCATGATACACTCCTGTTGTGAACGATGTTACCCGGAACAGCAGCCGGCAGGGCACCTCTCCCGTACGGCTCTGATTCAGGGCATTCAGCATTGAGCTTCAATTTACCTCTTTTTCGCTCAACGAAGCAACCGAGCCCTGTTTTTCAGCAGCACTCCCGCCGCAACAGCGAACTGCAGGTTCTCCCTATACTGACGGCACCGTGCAGGCCATCTTCGGTACCATTCACGGTCATGTATGCAACAGGATATGATCTGGAGAGCGTTGTGCGGTATTACCGGAAGAAAAACAGGGGGAAAGAAAAAACACGGAGAAGCGGCATACCGTCCCCACGGAACTTGAGCAATAAGGAGAAACAGCACTCCCTGCCGTAATGTCCAGCATCAGGGGTTCAAACAAAAAGAGAAGGCCTGTCCCCGGAACGGCTCCATAAGCGACCGCTATAGCAAAAACCGGATCGCGGCTCAGTAAACGATATCGCGGTTCAGTACCCCCCGTCTCTTCTTCCGCCGCAAGAGATGGTTCACGAGGGCAAGCACGCCGGCGGCCAGTACAGATGGCAGCAGGAGGAAAGGAAAAAGTCGTATCGTGGTCATGGCATCGTATCTTGGGTGTTCGCTTCACTTCCGGCAGATGGACTTTCAATATGTTTTTTATATTACGAAAAAGGTACGGGATTTTTGCGGAAAACTGAAACAGGAGTGCCTGTATCCGCAAAGGAGCCTGCCAGGAACAGCCTCCCGATACCGGAAGATTATAATATTCAGTCCCGATGGTGTTTTTCTGAAACACGGGAATGAAGAGATTGTTATATTACAACAAAATTTAACCATACAATCCTTTAAACTCGTGACGAAATATGGCAGCTGAAGAACTGAACAAACCGGCAGCGGTAAAACCCGCTCCGAAGGAAAGCCCGGCAAGCAACGCCGGCAATGGCGACATGGCAAGTCTGATCGGAAACATGGGCGTCCTGATCGACTCGACCATCGAATCGGTACAGGGTATGATCAGTTCGGTGAGCTCGGCTACCGGACAGATAATCGATGGCGTTACCTCGACCATCAACTCCGAACCGGTCAAGGAGATCATCAACAACGTAAACTCGGTTTCCGGACAGCTTATCGAAGGTGTAACGGCAACCCTGAAGTCCGAACAGGTACAGTCTTCGGTTCAGGAGATCGGAAAGCTCTGGAAGAACCTGCTGGAGAACCTCAATGCGACCGTGAGCAACCTTAACGCGACGGTCAGCTCGGGCCAGGTGCAGAACCTGTTCGACAATGTAAGCTCGGGCCTCGGTCAGCTTGTCAACACGGTTTTCTCTCCGGGTATGTACGCCGCCGCATCGGATGAGAGGCACAAGAAGGAGATCAAGCAGATTCCCTTCTCCCAGAAACCGGCAACTCCTGCCGAAGCAGCTCCTGCGCCGGCAAAGGAAACGCAGGCACAGGCAAAGGAAGCGCCGAAAGCCTGAGTTGCGGCTGGTATTCGAACCATTTGGAATCCCTGGTTGTTGCAAACTGATCAGGGATTTCTCTGTCAGGAAATCGTTAACTCCCCACCCCATAAGAATTAAAAAGGATTTTTTGTGCAGACCGCAGAGAAAAGCAGCCGATACCCCGGCATAAAAGCGACCGGGACAAAAAAGTACCATGTACTTATTGCCGATGACGACGAAACGTCGCGAAGGGTAATCAGCCATTTTGTCAGCAAAATGGGCTATACGCCCCATCTTGCTTCGGACGGTGAAGAGTGTATCAAAAAAGCGGAAGAAGAGGAAATGCATGTTCTCCTGCTTGATATCTCCATGCCGAAAAAAGACGGCTTCGATGTCATGAACCACCTGAAGGAAAACAATATCACCCTTCCGGTTATCATGGTAACCGCCTCGCACGAAATCCCTCTTGCCGTCAAATGCATCAAGATGGGTGCATTCGAATACCTCACCAAACCGGTCAGCATAGAACGTCTTGAAATTGTTCTGAGAAACGCCCTCTCAGGCTCCCAGCTGCAGCATCAGGTGATCAAGCTGCAGAAGGAGCTGAAAAGCAAGGAGGTGTTCCACCATATCATCGGAAAAAGCCCTGCTATCCGCGATACCATGGAGCAGGCCATGCAGGTCATGGAAACCGACCTCAACGTGCTGATTCTCGGCGAAAGCGGAACGGGAAAGGAGCTCTTCGCCCAGGCGCTCCACAACGGAAGCAAGAGAAAAAACGGCCCGTTCATATCGGTCAACTGCGCGGCGATATCCAATGATCTTGCCGACAGTCTGCTCTTCGGCCATGTGAAGGGTTCGTTCACCGGTGCCAATAACGATCATACGGGATTTTTCGAACAGGCAGACAGGGGAACCATTTTTCTCGACGAAATCGGCGACATGAATTCCGATATCCAGGCCAAGGTGCTCCGCGCCCTGCAGGAGCATAAAATCCGGAAGGTCGGCGAAAAAGCGGAAAAAACGGTGGATTTCCGGGTCATATCGGCAACAAACCGTGACTTTTCGGAAGCGATCATGAATAACCAGTTCCGCGAAGATCTCTATTTCCGTCTCGAAGAGTTCCCGCTCTTCATCCCCCCGCTCCGCGACAGGGATGAGGATATCAAGCAGCTGGCGAAACATTTTCTCGACGAATTCGCAAGCGCCAACAACCTCGAGCCACTGCAGTTCAGCGAAGAAGCCATGGCGAGCCTTATGGAATACGGCTGGCCCGGGAATATCCGTGAACTGAAAAACGCCGTTCAGCGAGCTGCGGTAACAAGAAAAAGCAACGTTATCGAGTTGCTCCATACACCCCGCATTCACGGCAAATCCCCTTCCCAGCAGCCTGTACTGCAGAAAAAGGCGGAAGAGTGCCCGCCTGCGGTTCAATCATCGCCGCTGCTCTCTCTTGAAGATCATGAACGCGAAGCCATTCTGAAAGCATGCGATGCCTCGAAGGGCAATCTTACGAGAACCGCAAAGATGCTCGGCATAGGAAGGGCGACGCTGTACAGAAAGCTCGACAAATTCCAGCTGCAGCACCTGAAAAACGGATAGAGCCGCTATACGGCCGAAATACCGGTATGGCCGAAACCTCCCTCGCCCCGATCCGAAAATGAGAGCGAGTGCACTTCATCGAAGTCCACTCTTTCAACCCGCGCAACAACCATCTGGGCAATGCGGTCACCATGGGATACACTGAACGGCTCCTTGCCGTAATTGACGAGAATCACCTTTACCTCACCCCGATAATCGGCATCTATGGTCGCCGGACTGTTCGGAAGCGATATAAGATGCTTCAGGGCCAGCCCGCTTCTCGGCCTGAGCTGGGCTTCGTACCCTTCAGGCAGCTCGATGGACAGTCCTGTGGGGACAAGCGCCGTCGTGAACGGGTCGATAGAGATCGGTTCGTCCAGACATGCTGAAATATCCATTCCCGCAGCGTGCCGGGTGGCGTAAACCGGCAGCACCGCGTTTTTGTTTACCCTTACAACTTTTACTTTTATCATCGATACGGATTATTTTTATTGCTACAGGTAACAGCTCCTCTTGAGCCTGAATATAACATCCTAAAGGAAGGAGTTTTGGAACAATCATCTGAAAAAGTCTATGCTTTGGCATTCGGCGCCCATCCTGACGATGTCGAACTCTCCTGCGGCGCCATCCTGCTGAAAATCATGAACGAGGGCCGGCGTGTTGCGGTCTGCGATCTCACGAAAGGTGAGCTAGGCACGCTCGGCAGCGTGGAAACCCGTAAAGCCGAAGCGGAAAAGGCACGGCTGCTCATGGGGTACGCCGACCGCTCGGGTCTCGATCTGGGTGACGGAAAACTGTTCTACAACGAGGAGAATCTCCATGCCGTCATCAGGGTCATCCGCCGCTTCAGACCCGAGGTGGTTTTCGCCAATCCCCCCGACGAGCGCCACCCCGACCATATGAAAGCCTCGAAGCTGGTTGCCGATGCCGTCTACTACGCCGGCCTCAGGCAGCTCGTCACGGAACACGACGGCAGAAAACAGGAGGCTCACCGCCCTCCCCACCTTTTCCACTATCTGCAGTTCAGGCATGTGAACCCCGATATCATCGTCGATGTCAGCGAAACCTTCGCTCCGTCGAGAGCCGGAGTGCTTGCGTTCGGCTCCCAGTTCCACCGGGAGGGAACCGAACCGGAAACCCTTATCAACCGGAAGGAGTTTCTCTCCGGCCTTGAAGCGCGGGCGCGATACTTCGGGGAGCAGATCGGCGCTCTGTACGGCGAGGGCCTGCTGACCACGAAAGTGCCTCGAGTGGGAAACTTCAGTGCGCTGTTCCCCTAGCCCCCTGTAAGACCCGGCCTAATGGTAATCGGCCCTGTGGATCGTGGTTCCGCGAAGGTACTTGCCTGCGTAAAGGGCTGCCTGGCAACCTTCGCCGGCCACGATGACCGCCTGCTTGATCTCCTTGCAGAGCATATCGCCCGCGGCGAAAACACCGGGGGAGGATGTCATGAACTCCCGGTCTACCTTCAGGCATCCGCACGATGAGATTTCAAGACGACCGCCGATAAAATCGAGCACCGGTGCGGAGCCGCTCAGATAGATGAAAAAACCCTCGACCGCAAGAGGGTCAACCGCACCTTCCAGGCTGAGCGACTCGACCCCCATCTCTCCGTTGACGGAAAGTACCCTGCTGTGGTAGCGTATCTCAACGTTTTCGGCCCTGTGCAGCAGTTCAGCCTCCTCCTCCGGCACGGCAAGCTTCCCTCCCGGACAGAGCAGCATGACTGTCGATGCGAAACGGCTGAGAACGAGAGCCTCTTCGACGGCCTCCCTGTTTTTGCCGTATACGGCAACAGCCCTGCCCCTGTAGAAGGCTGCGTCACAGGTCGCACAGTAACTTACCCCCTTACCCACAAGTTTCTTTTCGCCGGGAATCTCGCTGCTTTTGCCCATGGCCCCTGTCGCCAGAATCAGGGTTTTCGCCCGGAAAGCGTTTCCCGAAACGGTAAAAACCGTTTTTTCAGGCCCGTCGGGGTCGATGGCGGTAACCTTGTCGTTCCGGTAGATGGCTCCGAACGAAACCGCCTGACGCTTCATCAGTCCCAGAAGTTCCATTCCCGTCAGGGCGTCGGGAACCCCGGGATAGTTGGCGATGGAGTGAGCCATACCGAGCGCTCCGGCATGCGGGTCCTTGTCGATAACCAGCGTTTTCTGCGCAGCCCTTGACGTATAGAGCGCAGCCGAAGAGCCGGCCGGTCCCCCGCCGACGATGATCACATCGAAGAGTTCGGTTTGCATGAGGCTTTTGTTTTTCAATGAAGGATAGTTTCTCTACATTTATTTTTCTGTTGAGAATGCCCATGGAGCCAACTTTTTCCCGGTATGACAATCATGCGTAAAATACTTTTTTCAGCGCTTTTCCTGCTGCTGATCATCACTGGAATGTCCGGATGCCGGCAGGAGAGCAAAAATCTCCGCAGCGACCATATCGTTACGGGTATCTCCGCCGATTTCGATTACCTCAACCCCCTGCTCATCCAGCTTTCGCTCTCAAGGGAGGTCTGCACCCTTATCTATCCGTCGCTGGTCAAACCGGAATACAATGAAGAAAAAGGTGCGATAGCATACAAGCCCTGGGCGGCAAAAAGCTGGGAGTTCTCCCCTGACGGAAAACGCGCGGTCTTTCACCTGCGTTCCGATGCGCTGTGGGAGGACGGAAAAAAAGTGACCTCCGGCGATTTCAAGTTCTCCTACGGGCTCTATAAAAACCCGAAAATCGCCAGTTCCCGTCAGCATTATCTCAATGACCTGCTGCTGCTCCCCGACGGCACCGCCGACATCGAACGCGCCGTGGAAACTCCCGACGATTCGACCCTTGTGCTGCACTTCAACCAGCCGCTGTCGAAAGATATCGTGCTCGACCATTTCAATGACCTCATGCCGGTGGCCCGCCATATCTTCTCTGCAATCCCTCCGGACGAAATCCGGAGCCGGGCGTCCGAGCTTCCTATAGTCGGCGCCGGTCCGTTCAGGGTCAGGGAGTGGCGCCGTCAGGAAAAGCTGGTGCTTGTGGCAAACCCGTCGTCGGTACTGCCCCGCCCGGCCGCAACGGGAACCATGACCTTTCTTGTCGTTCCCGAATACACTACGCGACTTGCCATGCTCAAATCGGGACAGATCGACGCCCTTATATCGGCCGGCGGCATTACCCCAAAGGACGCGGAGGAGCTGAAAACAACCAACCCGGATATCTCCATCAAGCCGGTCCACAACCGTTATTTCGACAGCATAGTCTGGCTGAACATCGACGGCGAACGCTACCGGAACTCCCGGGTTGTAGCCCCGAACCGGTTTTTCGGCGACCGGATGGTGCGCCGCGCCATGACCTATGCCATCGACCGCCAGTCCATCATTGACGGGTTCATGGGACCCGACCATGCCGTTATCGTCAACACGTCGCTCTCTCCCGCCTACAGGGCCATCGCAAACACGACAATGGAACCCTACGATTTCAACCCCGGAAAAGCACGTGAACTGCTCAGAGCCGCAGGCTGGACTCCGGGAGCGGACGGCATCCTGCAGAAAAACGGCCTGCGCTTCTCCTTCGAGCTTGCGGCTCCCGTCGGAAACCCCCGTCGCAACTATGCGGCTACCATCGTGCAGCAGAACCTGCGGGATATCGGCATCGACTGCCGGCTGCGGTTCGACGAAAGCCTGATTTTCCTGAAAAACCAGAACGAGTTCCGCTACGAGGCCGCGCTCTCGGGCCTGGCCGCCGAAACCCTCCCGTTCCAGCTTATCATCTGGGGCAGCGACTTCGTCAACCGACCCTTCAACTCCTCGGCCTTCAGGAATCCCGAACTCGACCGGGTTATCGGCGAACTCAGCCGCCCGCTGGAAAGCGGCAGACAGGCGGCTCTCTGGAAAAACTATCAGCAGATACTCAACGACGAACAGCCGAGAACCTTCCTGTACTATTACGACGAACTCGAAGGATTCGGCAAACGGCTCGACAGGGTGGAGGTCAACCTGCTCTCGACCCTCTACAATGCCTACGACTGGAAACTGAAGAACTAACCGTTCTTCCGGCGTGGGGCGGAGGTTTGCCGCACCACTCTATTTTGCTATATTCAACTACTTTTTTGCAAAGCACTTAGAACGCACCAGACCAGCAAAAGCTAAATTACTGTTTTATGCCCCGTTATACTCCGGAACAGCTTGCCAGAAGAAACGCTTCCCCCTGGACGAAATCTCAGGCAATTCTCGCCCCGATACAGTTTCTCATTTTTCTTGCCGGCCTGACGGTAACGTACCTCTACTCCCAGGGGGTCTGGATCACCGACTTCTGGTGGGTGACCTTCTTCGTGGCGCTCAAGACCTTCATGCTTGTCCTGATCTTTGTGACCGGCGGTTTTTTCGAGCTGGAGGTGTTTGGTCACTTCGCCTTCGCCCCGGAGTTTTATTGGGAGGATTTCGGCAGCGCCATCGCGATGATCGTGCACGTCTCCTACTTTATCCTGTTCTTCTGGGTCAAACCGGCTGAACATATTCTCATTCTGACAGCGTATCTGGCCTATCTCAGCTATCTTATCAATGCCGCACAGTTCGTGATCCGCCTGCTGCTCGAAAAGCATAACGAGAAAAAACTCAAACAGCAGAAGCTCGCCTGAAGCGGCGGCAACAGCAGAAAAACACTATGAAATCAAAAGCCATTGTTTTCGGCGGCGTACGGCAGGTCTCCCTTTCGGAGGTCACCCTGAAACCGCTCTCCTCGACCGATGTGCTTGTTGAAACCTATTGGTCGTCGATCAGTACCGGTACCGAAAAAATGGCCTACAACGGCCTCATTCCATCGCCTCCGTTCATCTATCCCTTCATTCCCGGTTACGAAACCGTCGGAAGGATCATCGAGGCAGGAGAGCACGTCAACCAGAGCCTGATCGGCAAGTTCGCCTATGTAGCCGGATCGTTCGGGTACACCGACGTCAACGCAGCGTTCGGCGGAGCTTCGCAGTACATCGTCTGCCCGGTAGACAGCATCACCGTTCTCGATGCAATCGCAAATCCCCAGTGCGGCATTGCGCTGCCACTCGGGGCAACCGCGCTGCACATCGTCGATCTGGCGCAGGTTAAAGGCAGCAAGGTGCTCGTGCTCGGCCAGGGCGCAGTGGGCATCCTTGCCACGGAACTGGCCCACCATATGGGAGCCAAACTGGTTGCCGCCACCGAGCCTCACCAGAACCGTCTCCAGCTCTCCTCCGCCGACCTTAGGGTCAATCCCGACACCGAGGATGTTTCGGCTGCGCTGGCGGGTCACGAATTCGACGTCCTGATCGACAGCACCGGCATCATGAGCGCCATAGACACGGGACTTCGGTTTCTGAAATTCCACGGCGTGGTGATTTTCGGAGGTTACTACCAGCGGATGAACATCGACTACTCCCAGGCGTTCCAGAAGGAGCTCTCCTTCATTGCCGCCCGCCAGTGGGCGCACGGGGACCTGGAAAGGGTTCGCGATCTCATTGCCGTAAAAAAGCTCAACGCCGAAAAAATATTTACCCACCAGTGCCAGGTCGATGAAAACATCACCTCTATTTACCAGCAGGCGTTCAGCGATCCCGACTGCCTTAAAATGATTCTGCACTGGAAACCGGAGGCCGCGGAACAGGAGAACGCCTGTTACCTGGCCGGCAACACCTGAGGAAGTACCATCATGGCTGCAAGAACCATTGCGATCTACGGCAAGGGAGGGATCGGCAAGAGCTTTACCACCACCAACCTGAGCGCGACTTTCGCGCTGATGAACAGGAAAGTCCTTCAACTCGGATGCGACCCCAAGCATGATTCGACAACCTCGCTTTTCGGAGGTATTTCACTGCCTACCGTTACCGATGTGTTTGCCGAAAAAAATGCCCTGAACCAGCCCGTTGCCATCAGCGATATCGTATTCAGACGCAATATTCCGGGATTCGGCCAACCCATCTACGGCATCGAACTCGGCGGTCCCCAGGTCGGACGCGGCTGCGGAGGCAGAGGGATCATTTCGGGATTCGACGTGCTTGAAAAGCTCGGCATCTTCAGATGGGATATCGATATCATTCTCATGGACTTTCTCGGCGACGTGGTCTGCGGCGGATTTGCCACGCCGCTTGCCCGGTCGCTCAGCGAGGAGGTCATTCTGGTAACCAGCAACGACCGGCAGTCGATCTTCACGGCCAACAACATCTGCCAGGCCAACAACTACTTTAAAACCGTTGGCGGCCAGTCGCGCCTGCTCGGCCTGATCGTCAATCGTGACGACGGCAGCGGCATGGCGGAAAAATACGCCGAGGCGGCAGGCATTACCGTGCTGATGAAAATTCCCTACAACAGTGCGGCGCGAGACCGGGACGACAGCTTCAATTTTGCCGTGGAACTGCCTGAAATCCGCGAAAAATTCGACCGGCTGGCCAGCCAGATTCTTGAAAACAGCATCACGCCATGCGAAGCCGCCGGGCTCGACTTCGAACAGTTCATCCGGCTTTTCGGCGATGTAAGCGAGGATGACCCGCTGCCGGCCACAGAGGACGAACTGTTCGGCCGGAATGCTGACGGGGCCGCTGAAGCACGGACGGCGGAGGAAACTCCGAGCGGTGAAGACCTCAGGATGATGGCCTGCGTCGAAAGGCTTCCTGAAGCCGAACGGCAGGTCTACCGGATGACGGAGATCGAAAAGCGGAGTGTCGGGGAGGTAGCGTCCATGACGGAGATCGATGAAAACGAGGTACTCAGACTGCTTGCACGCGCCAGAACACAGCTGAAAAAACTCTTCTTCGAGCATTAACAAACCATCGGAAAACTTTCTTTACCAGCAGAAGGGCTGCCTTTTCGGGGCAGCCCTTCTGCTGGTTCTCCTCTTTCAGGGGGGGCGACATACTCACGCCACCCCTAACAGTCAATCAAAAGACCCGGCCGTTCAGGCATTTGCCTTTTTGGTCGCCTTCGCCCTCAGGTTGGAATCGAGAATTTTCTTTCTGAGCCTGATGCTCTGCGGCGTCACTTCGAGCAGTTCGTCATCGTTGATAAACTCGAGCGCCTGTTCCAGCGAGAGAATTTTCGGCGGAGTGAGACGAAGCGATTCATCCGTTCCGGAAGAGCGCATATTGGAGAGCTTTTTCGTCTTGCAGACATTGAGCGTGATGTCAAGACCCCTTGTGGACTCGCCGACAACCATGCCCTCGTAGACCCTGGTGTTGGGCGAAATGAAAAAGGTGCCGCGATCCTCGAGATTGCTGAGCGCATAGGCAACGCAGGTGCCGGCTTCGGAGACCACCAGCGCACCCGTCTCGCGTGAAGGGAGCTTGCCCTTGAAGGGCTGGTAGTTGTAGAATACGTGGGAAAGAATGCCCTCGCCTTTGGTATCGGTGGTAAACTCGAGGTTATAGCCGATGAGGCCTCTGGTTGGAATTTCAAATTCAAGGCGAACCATACCGCCGCGCAGGGTGCCCATGTGCGTCATCTCGGCCTTTCTGCGTCCCATCTTTTCGATGATCACGCCGGTATACTCATCGGGAATATCGATGGTGACATGCTCGATCGGCTCGAGCAGCGTGCCGTCCTCGTCATGGTGCATGATCACCTCAGGCCTTGCGATGGCAAGTTCATACCCTTCGCGCCTCATGGTTTCAATCAGTACCGAAAGATGGAGTTCTCCCCTTCCCGAAACACGGAAGGTATCGGCGCTGTCCGTCTCCTCGACGTCGAGGGCCACATTGGTCATCACCTCTTTCATCAGGCGCTCGCGAATCTTGCGGCTCGTAACCTCCTTCCCCTCCTGACCGGCAAAGGGAGAGTCGTTCACCGAAAAGAGCATGGAGAGCGTCGGTTTGCTGATTTCAAACGACTCGAGCAGTTCCGGAGCCTCAACGGCGGCAAGCGTCATGCCGACCGTGGCGTCGGCTATGCCTGCAAGGGCGACAATGTCACCCGAAGCGGCTTCCTTGACCTCGAATTTCTGCAGCTTGTCGAACAGGAACACCTTGGTCACCGATCCCTTGCCGACCACCCCTTCGGGGCTGACGACGGCAAGCTGGTTGCCGGGACTGACCTTGCCCCTGCGAATGCGGCCAATGGCGATCTTGCCGATGTACTCGCTGTAGTCGAGACTGGTCACCAGCATCTGGAACGGACCATCGTCGTCGGCCAGCGGCGGAGGAATCTCCCTGATAATGGTATCGAGCAGAAGGCTCATATCGTGGTCCTCGTCATCCATGCTGTATTTGGCCACGCCGTTTTTTGCAGAGGTGTAGAGATAGGCAAAATCAAGCTGATCCTCCTCGGCGCCCAGGGCTATAAACAGATCGAGCACCTGATCGTGCACCTTCACGGGATCCGACTGCGGGCGGTCTATCTTGTTGATCACCACGATCGGCTTCAGGTGCAGCTCGAGCGCCTTGCGCAACACGAACTTGGTCTGCGGCATCGGGCCTTCAAAAGCATCGACAAGAAGAAGAACGCCGTCCACCATCTTGAGAATGCGCTCAACCTCGCCTCCGAAATCGGCATGACCTGGAGTATCGACGATATTGATCTTGTGGTCTTTATAAATTGCAGCAGCGTTTTTCGAGAAAATGGTGATTCCCCTCTCCCGTTCCTGGGGGTTGGAGTCGAGCACCCGTACGTTTACCTGCTGGTTGTCCCTGAATGCTCCCGTATTCTGAAAAATCGCATCGACAAGCGTCGTTTTTCCATGGTCAACGTGAGCGATAATGGCTATATTCCTGATATTCTTTTTCCTGCTCATCTTTTTTCCTTGTAAATAAGTATATTTATCCCCCGAAGCGGCCCGAATATACAATTTTTTCTTTGTTTTGCGTCCATATTCTTCAGCCCCCGGCAGGCGCCGGTACGGGTTCCGTCAAAACAAAGTTATCAGGCATTTTAAACAGAACTAAATTCCGACCGCAATCCATACATGGACAGTATCGTTCTCAACAATATACCGCTGTTTATCCTCATACAGCTTGTATCCCTGCTCTATATCGTCACGACATTCCTGTATGGCGCACATTTTTTCAGGGACACCAAACTGGCCGCGCGCTTCAAGCAGCCCGCCCTTGCCCTGACCGTTCTGGCCCATGTCGTCTATCTCGGTCTTCTGACCTCGCTGGAAGGTTACAAGCTGAGCTATTCGACCTTCAACCTCATGAGCATGGTCGCCCTGACCCTTGCCATCACCTACATCTTTATCGAGTTCACCACCAAAAGCGATAAAACCGGTTTTTTCGTTCTTGCCTTTTCGGCCGGAGCCCAGCTCATCTCTTCGATCTTCACCGCGCAATCATCGGGAGAAGGACCGGCGTTCAGCGGCCTCGGCATCGGGGTACATCTCATAGCAGCCATCTTCGGCTTCAGCGCCATCGCCATCGCAGGTCTCTACAGCTTTCTCTATCTCCTGCTTTTCCGTCAGATTCAGAAAAACCGCTTCGAACTGCTTTTTCAGCGCCTTCCGAACCTCGAAGTGCTCGAACGCCTTACCATGCACGCCGTCGCTTTCGGGTTCATCTTTCTTTCGGTCACCCTGTTTGCCGGAATCCTGGAGCAGAAAGCCTCCGGGGAAGCCATCACCCTTTTCGAACCGCGCCTTTTCTCCCTGGTCATCATCTGGCTCATCTACGGCGCCAGCATCTTTGTTCGGCCTATTACCGGATGGGATCTCAAACATATGGCCTATCTCTTTATCGCGCTGTTCGTCTTCATTACCGCGCTTATTCTGCTGATGACCTTTTTTTCGCCGTCATTCCATGGACTGGCCCTGCAGAGGGAGCTGCATTCTCTGTCGCAGCCTCACGCAATTTGATAATTATCGACGTTTACGGTATATTAAAGTTTTTACAGGTTCTTTCTGCGACAGAGAATTTCTTGCTTTACCCATAATCTGCTCATTTAAAACAAGCCTGCTATGAACATCATTTCAGTCGGTGTCAACCACAAAACTGCACCCATTGAAATTCGCGAAAGAATTGCTCTTTCAGAGGTTCAGAACAAGGAGTTCATTACCGACCTCATTTCAAGCGGTCTTGCCCACGAAGCAATGGTGCTGTCCACCTGCAACCGCACCGAGGTCTATGTCGTTCCGGCAATGTCGGAAGTGACCGGAGAGTACCTCAAGGACTACCTGATCGCTTACAAGGACGCCCGCAAGGAGGTCCGTCCGGAACATTTCTTCAGCCGATTCTACTGCGGCACCGCACGCCATCTCTTCGAGGTTTCAAGCGCTATCGACTCCCTGGTTCTCGGTGAAGGCCAGATTCTCGGTCAGGTGAAGGACGCCTACCGGATCGCAGCAGAAGTACAGGCTGCAGGCATTCTCATCACCCGCCTCTGCCATACGGCGTTCAGCGTTGCCAAAAAGGTGAAAACCAAGACCAAGATCATGGAAGGCGCAGTCTCGGTCAGCTACGCAGCCGTTGAACTTGCCCAGAAGATCTTCTCGAACCTGTCGATGAAGAAAATCCTCCTGATCGGCGCAGGTGAAACCGGAGAGCTTGCCGCCAAGCACATGTGCCAGAAGAACGCACGCAACATCGTCATCACCAACCGGACGCTCTCCAAGGCCGAAGCGCTTGCCGAAGAGCTCGGAACCGGAAAGGTGCTCCCTTTCGAAAGCTACAAGGAGCACCTGCATGAGTTCGACATCATCATAACCGCAGTCAGCACCAAGGAGTATGTTCTCAGGGAAGCGGAAATGCATCAGAGCATGCAGAAACGCCGCCTCAAGCCGGTCATCATCCTGGACCTCGGACTGCCCCGCAACGTCGATCCCGATATTTCCAGGCTGCAGAACATGTTCCTCAAGGATATCGACGCACTCAAGCACATCATCGACAAGAATCTCGAGAGGCGTCGGGCCGAACTGCCGAAAGTACACAGCATCATCGAGGAGGAGCTGGTTTCGTTCGGACAGTGGATCAATACCCTGAAAGTCCGTCCAACCATTGTGGACCTGCAGTCGAAATTCATTGAAATCAAGGAAAAGGAGCTTGAGCGATATCGCTACAAGGTGAGTGAAGATGAGCTGCGTCGCATGGAGCACCTCACCGACCGTATCCTGAAGAAAATCCTGCACCATCCCATCAAGATGCTCAAGGCCCCGATCGACACCTCCGATTCCATTCCGAGCAGGGTCAATCTTGTCCGCAATATTTTCGATCTCGAAGAACCAAATCAATAACTTTCAATACAAATCTGTAACTGCTTTGAAAAAACAGCTTATTATCGGTACCAGATCCAGCCCTCTTGCCCTGTGGCAGGCAGAATTCACCAAAGCCGAGCTTTCGAGGCATTTTCCGGAACTTGACATTACCCTGAAGCTGGTCAAGACCACCGGCGATGTACTCCTTGATTCACCGCTTTCCAAAATCGGTGATATGGGTCTGTTCACCAAGGACATTGAAAAGCATCTGATTGCCAAAGAGATCGATCTTGCCGTCCACAGCCTGAAAGATGTCCCTACCAGCACGCCCGAAGGGCTCATCATCACCTCGTTTACCGATCGTGAGGATACCAGGGATGTCATCATCTCCAAAAACGGAGTCAAGCTTCTCGATCTGCCGCAGCATGCCAAAGTGGCAACAAGCAGCCTCCGCCGTATGTCACAGCTGAAAAGCATGCGGCCCGATTTTGAAATCTGCGATATCCGCGGCAACCTCAACACAAGATTCAAGAAATTCGACGAAGGCGAATTCGATGCCATGATGCTTGCCTATGCGGGCGTCTTCCGTCTGAATTTCAGCGATCGCATTTCGGAAATACTGCCGCACGAGATCATGCTTCCGGCTGTCGGTCAGGGCGCACTCGGCATCGAAACCCGTGTCGACGACGAACAGACAAGGGAGATCGTGCGGATTCTCAACCATTCTACCACGGAGTACTGCTGCAGGGCGGAACGCGCACTGCTTCGCCATCTGCAGGGCGGCTGCCAGATCCCCATCGGCGCTTATGCCTCGTTCAAGAACGGCACGCTGAAACTCCTTGCCTTTGTCGGCTCGGTAGACGGCACCATCGGCCTGCGCGACGAAATCACACGAACCGGCCTTACAGCTCCCGAACAGGCGGAAGAAGCCGGTATTGCGCTTGCCGAAGAGCTGCTCAAACAGGGTGCGGACAAAATCCTCTCGGAAATCCGTAAAACCTGCTGATGAAGAGCGTTCTCGTAACCAGGCCCAAACATCAGGCGGAGTCGTTTGTCAAAGAACTGGAACAGTATGGCCTGATCTCGTTTGTCTTTCCGGCAATCGAGATCAGGCCGGTTCCCGGCTGGCAGCTGCCTGATCTGGCGTCTTTCAGCGGAGCCTTTTTCACCAGCCCCAACAGCGTTCAGTTTTTCATGGAACGCCTGCTTGCCGAGGCACCGGAAGAGCTGGAAAAGCTGCGGCATATACGGGTTTGGGCCGTAGGCAAAACCACTGCAAGGGATCTTGCCGTTCACGGGGTCGAAACGGAACCGGTTCCGAAAATAGCCGATGCCGTCACCATGATGGCAGAAATCGACGGCGATGTCATCAACAGCCACTCGTTTCTTTTTCTCAGAGGCAACCTCTCGCTTGGAACGATCCCTGCAGTTATCGGAGAGCGGGGTGGCGAGTGTACGGAAATCACGGTTTACGAAAACATCAAGCCGTCCCCTGAAGATACCGAAACCGTAAAACAGCTGCTTGAAGAGGGAAAGCTGGATTGTCTGTCGTTTACCAGCCCCTCGACCGCCATAAACTTCTTCGAGGCAGTCGGCTCCACTGAACTTCCCCCGCATGTGCTTGTTGCGGCAATTGGAACCACGACCGCTGCGGCACTGAAAAAAATCGGTGTCAGGGTAGATGTCATCCCTCCGTATTTCGACGGACCGAGTTTTGCGAAAGCCATTGCAGAAGCGCTAAATGCCCCCGCTGAACCATCCTGACCGGCGTAAAGCCGCGCCCTCTTTCAGCAAACAGTTTCCCGCCCATTCACCATCCCGGACCTTCACCCCTTCAGAAGAACTGGGGCCATGCAAGCGTGCTCAAAGACGCCTTGGCTCGCCGCTTCCGGCCTGCGCATCCGGATCGTAGGGAGGATCGAGGTCAGGATCGAAGTCGGCAGCGGGAACGGAAAGGTATTCCTCTGTTTCAGAAGCATCGACGGATACTGCGGCCCCTTCGGGTGCATCAAAAGGAAACAGTGCATACTGCCGCTGGAAAAGCAGCGGATTTTTAACCCCCGACAGCCGTTCCCCTTCCTCCCCCTCTTCAGGACAGGGAGTCTCGAACCGGTATTCGTCAGTGCTTTTTTTCGGGTTTTTTTTGCGGGTCCCGGCAGCAGTAGCCTGAAGTTGCATGATTGCCTGCTCAATACGATTGAGAAGCAAAGCGCTTTTCTCATCATCAGCGCCTTCACGAAACAGCGATTCGAGTTCGACTTTGACTTCGTGCAGGTTCCGGGCCGACTCTGCGCGCTGCCCGGCAAGTTCGCGCAAAAGCTCACGCCTGAGCTGTTCGCTGTCGTTCCGGCGGCCGGAAGGCCATCCGGTCGCCTGCATAAGGATCAGCAGAAGAAGCAGAAGTACTATGAGAAGAAGCAGAAGCATGTTCAGCATGGATCGGCTCCCCTCCCCCTGAGGGCATCCAGCAAAACGCTGCCGAGCTCGCCATTGCTGCTTACAAGTCCCTGACCATCGATAACGGTATCGCCCCGGTAATCGAAACATCTGCCACCCGCTTCGGTAACGACAGGAATCACCGCAGCGCAGTCCCAGGGACTCATGATTTTATCGACAGCGACTTCCGCTCTTCCGGAAGCGACAAGCATGTGTCCGTAACAGTCCCCCCAGCCGCGGACAAGCCCTGCCT
This sequence comes from Chlorobium sp., assembly GCF_049593655.1. Classification (NCBI taxonomy): domain Bacteria; kingdom Pseudomonadati; phylum Chlorobiota; class Chlorobiia; order Chlorobiales; family Chlorobiaceae; genus Chlorobium; species Chlorobium sp. The sequence goes on along the minus strand of NZ_JBAWHG010000003.1, from coordinate 998 downwards.
GCAGGCGAAGCTGATCGACCGGATGGTCTCCGGGAGGGTCGAGAAGGTACTCTTTTTCCGTAAAGACAACCGTAGCTTCACCGATCGATGAGATTGACGATACCGACACTGCTGAACCGTTCATTAATGCGCCACACCCCTTTTCGGCATAATAAAGTTGACCAAGAGCCGGAAAATTGATCACCCCGATTCTCATCGAGCCCTCTTCTTCAAGAGCGATCATGACCCCGTAAAGCGGAACGCCATGAATGAACGGGCGTGTGCCGTCGATAGGATCGATAATCCAGCGACGGCGGTTTGCCGAGGGTTTTTCTTCAAACTCCTCGCCAAGCAGGCCGTCCAGGGGAAAACGGGATGCAATAGCTGAACGGATGAGCTCTTCGGCGGAGCGGTCTGCCTCCGTAACCGGTGTTGCATCTCTCTTTGAAAACACTTTGAGCGATTTCCGATTGAAAAAGCCGAGGGTTAAGGTCCCGGCGCGTTCGGCGGTCTCGATCGCAAGCTGAAGCTCTGGGGTCATCGTTGAGGGTTCCTGTGGGGTAACATGTTGCAAAAAATAAAAATACATTCCTTGCCGGAGGAGTGCAAAACTATCATAACTTATTTTCTGTCGGACACCTTACCGCGGTTGGGCGGCCGAAAACGAAGCGGCTCCGAAAGTATCCCGCGCTGCTCGCTATCCCGTTTCAGGCGTTCCATGAAACAATCACTTGCCGGTGTGCGCCGGGCGATCCGTCCAGCCGCCACCCGCATGCCATGGCGCCCAACGTTGCCGGAGTTATCGGCTCGGCGGTGGCTGCAGGCATCATGATGAGTTTTCTGATGTAACCGCGCAGGGCTGGCGGGAAACGCAGAGGATGCGCTCAGACGACCTGCAGGATTTTCTGCTGGATGAGCAGGCGGTCGACCGGCTTGACGAGATAGGCGTTCATGCCGCTCTGCATCGCTTCTTCGATAATGGCGCTGTCCGATTCACCGCTCATGGCTATAATCGGAAC
>NZ_JBAWHG010000002.1:0-32495 GCF_049593655.1 Chlorobium sp. | reverse complement strand
GCAGTGATTTTTCTCCCTTTGCCCGATCTTCGGGGAAGGTTATAAATTTTTCTTAAATTGAGTCACTATACGCATCTCATATTTCAAACAGGATTTAACAATCATGGGGTTCTTATCTAAAGTATTCGGTAAAAAAGAGGTCGAGCTGAAACGTCCGAAAGTACAGGAGGACGTCAATCTCATCAAGACCATGGAAGGCCACCAGGACAGGGTGCTCGGTGTGAAATTCAGCGCCGACGGCAGCCGGCTGGTCAGTGGCGGGTTCGATGAACTGGTTATGCTCTGGGATGTGTCCAGCGGCAGGCCCCTGCATACCATGAAAGGTCACGAAACATGGGTGGAGTGTGTCGATTACAGCCGTGACGGCAGAAGGCTGGCCAGCGGCAGCACCGACAGCACCGTGAGAATATGGGACCCCGAGAGCGGAGCGTGTGTCCATGTATGCAAAGGGCACGACACGGCCGTGCGCATGGTCGCTTTCAGCCCCGACAGCAGGGTGCTTGCCAGCTGCTCGAGGGATACCACCATCCGCCTCTGGGATGTGGAAACCGGAAAGGAAACCGGGCAGCTTCTCGGACATAAATCATATATCGAATGTCTCGCATGGAGCCACGACGGCAAAAAGATTGCAAGCTGCGGTGAAGAGCCGGTCATTAAAATCTGGGATGTCGAATCCGGAAAAAACATCGCCAACTACCAGACCGGCGACACGCTCTCGCATGCCGTTGCGTTCAGTCCCGACGACAGCCTCATCGCCTTCTGCGGACGCGATGCGAAGGTGAAAATTCTCGATGCGTCGACGGGCCAGACCCTGAAGGTGCTCGCCGGCCACGAAGACGGTGTCCGCAGCGTCTGCTTCAATCCCGACGGTTCGGCACTCGCCAGCGCGGCAAACGACGAGTCGGTCAGGCTCTGGGATGTAAAAAGCGGAGCGCTTCTGCACACCTACAGGGGTCACACCCACGAAGTGCAGTCGGTCGATATTTCACCCGACGGACGGATTATCGCCAGCGGCAGCGACGACTTCAAGATCAAGCTCTGGGGTATCAAATAACGTTCGGGCTTACCGCTTTTTGCCGATTTACGAACGATGCCGGAGGAAGCCCTCCGGCATTTTTTTTATGCGCAGGAATCTCCGTCAGGCGTTTTTTCTCTCAGAGGAACTTCCCGATCATGTCGCCCAACCCCTTCATTCCTCCGAGGTTTTCTGCAAGGCCGTCGAGCAGCGATCCTTCGGGGCTGGCCTTGTCAACCATTTCGGGCAGCGCATCGGCGATGGCGGTTTTCGCGCTCTCCTCCGAAAGCCCGAGCTGTCCGGCGAACTCCTTCAGCTTCTCCTGACCGACAATACCCGCTAACGCATCGGGCGAAACCGGTTTGTTGGCTCCTTTTCCGAGCCAAGACGAAGCGATATCGCCGAGACCTCCAGCCTGCATGCCGGAGAGCAGGGCTCCGAAATCGGGCTTTCCGCCTTTGCCCCCCAGAAGCGATCCCAGGGCCGCCGTGATTTTGTCAAGCGGTATGCCTGTCGTATTTTTGTCGCTGTTGCCCTGAATGGCCGATGCTCCAAGCTGAATCAGTGCTGCGATATCCATGTCGTGTTCTCCCGGTTTCATTATGCCGCCGTCCTGGCTGATCACTTGCCGCGCCAGCGTGTTTCTGCGGCTCTTGCATGCAAGTTTGCATGTTTTTATTGTATAAACAAGACAAATTGTGTCATTGAGAGCCTTATTGCAACAGGCCTATCTGACGATGATGGGAGCCGAAAAACTGTATCCCGCTCCATGGGAGGTTTTTACGGGTATGGAGATCTCGCTGTTTCCCTTTTTACGTCGCATGCGATGGACCAGTGCGTCGAGTGAGCGGTTGCCTGACGCGGTGTTTTCGTAATCGAGGGTTTGCAGAAGCTCCTCGCGTTCAACCACTTTCCTGGGGCAGGAGGCCAGCTTTTCAATAAAATCGAATTCCTTTGCCGTCAGAATTATTTTTTCACCTTCCGGCGTCAAGAGAGCCCACTCCTTCCTTGAAAGTACCCAGGGCTTTATTTCCGGGTCAGATGCGTATTCGCTCTTTTCCTCTTCCTGCTCGCCTGGGTGCGGGTTGTTGAGACGTCCCAGGATACTGGTGATCGATGCGAGCAATTCAGGGAAATCGACCGGTTTTGTCAGATAGAGATCCGCCCCGGCTTCATAAGCGACGATCTTGCTTTTCTGGGATGTTTGCGCAGTCAGCATGATAATGCGCATGTCCGTGTTTTTGCGGACGTATTCGGCAAGCACAAGGCCATCCTGATCCGGAAGCGCTATATCGAGAATCGCCAGAAGAAAACGATCCTGGGAGATTTTCTGATAGAATTCCAGGGCTGAAGCAGCCCCTGTGACATCAAACCCCGCAAGTACGAGATACTCCATGATGCTTTCACGGAAATCCCGATCGTCCTCAACAATGATGATTTGCCTGTCAGACATTGCAGCAGAATAAAATGTTGTTGTAACAAGCCTTCAATATAGCGCTTTACAAGGCCATATCGCCAGGGCGGTCAATAGTTTCCTGCTCGTCGCTGTCTCGCATGTTCACGCCGGTATCATCGGTAACAGGCAGTCGCACGGTTACCTCGACCCCCGAGGGGAATCCTTTGAGCGTCACGTTTCCGTTATGCTGTTCGATAATCTTCTTGACAAGCCAAAGCCCGAGGCCGGCTCCGCTGGTGTTCATGGAATTTCTTCCTCGCTGGTACTTGTTGAAAAGCGTTTCGCTTTCCTCTTTCGAGATCGTTGTTCCCCGGTTGCGTATCGTGATGACTACCTCGGCAGCCTTCTTCCGGCAATCCACCGTGACGGGAGTGCCGGGGGCGGAATATTTCCGGGCATTATCGACCAGATTGTATATAGCCAGCTTGAGCTGCGATGGTTCACCGAATACCTTGCTGTCTTCAAGGCGTTCGGTGAAACGGATGTCCACATCCGGCCACATGTTCTTGAACGATGCTATCTGTGAGTAGATGAGCGGGGCTACCGTGATATGGTTTTTTTCCTGTGTCTCCTGGGTTTCGGTCATGCGACTCTCCTGCATGGAAACCTCCATGACCTCGACAAGGCGGTCGATGGCTCGGTGTATCTTGTTGATTTCCGTTTTGATCAGCCGGTTGCCGCTCTGGTTTTTCACCTCGATGAGGTCGAGATTTCCCCGTATGATTGCCAGCGGTGTGCGGTATTCGTGAGAAACCATGCTGATGAACCGTTCCAGTCGTTCGATTTCGAGCTGCAACTGTTCGGTACGTTCGGTGACTGCCTCTTCGAGCTGGTTGATGTTTTTCTGCTGCAGTTCCTGCAGGGTGATGTCCGTCATCATGACGAGCAGGATCGAACGGTCCTTCAGATTGATGAATTCCGCCGAATAAAGGACGTTGAGCTGTTCTCCGTTTTTTTTCCGCAGTTGCACGGGGCGGTTGAAAAGCCGGCCATGGTTTTTGAGTATCGAGACGATCTGTTTCCACTCATCCAGCTTCACATACAGGGAGTGGTCGGTGACAGGACGTTCAATGGCATCCTGCCAGGTGAACCCGAAAAGATGCAGCCATGAAGAATTGACGTTGATCAAACGGCCACCCTGAAGATCCCAGATGCCAATGGCCACAGGTGCATGGTCGAAAATGCTCCGGAATTTCAATTCACTTTCGGCAAGGGCGAGATCCGTATTTTTTCGTTCCGTGATGTCGATCACGGTGCCGATATAGCAGGACACCTCTCCGTTCTTCTCACGCAGGGGCATGCCCCTGCACATGAGCCAGTGAATGGCCCCATCCTTGTGGCTCACCCGGTATTCGACGTTGATTTCCGTTTCACTGCTTGCTGCATGCATGACGGTCTGGAACGTCATGTCCCGGTCTTCCGGGTGAACGTTGGTTTCACAGAGCTTGTGTGAAGACTTAATGCTGTCAGGCTCCATCCCGTAAAGACTCCAGACCCGGTCCGACCAGAACACCTGATCGGACTTGACATTCCATTCCCAAATACCGGCGTTTGTAGCTTCCAGAGCCTGATTGAGACGTGTTTTGCTCTGGCTGAGAGCGATTTCAATCTGTTTGCTTTCGGTTACATCGATAATTGTTCCGATGTAACGGTTTATTTTGTTGTTTTTTTCATATACGGGTTTGGCTCGTGACATCAGCCAGTGTATCGAGCCGTCAGGGTGCATGACTCGGTATTGGATGTTGATTTCGTTGCAGTGCTTGGCGGCCTCGGTGACGCTGTTGGTGGCCATCTCACGATCTTCGGGATGGATGGTGTTCGCCCAGAGCCGGAAGGAGGGCTTGTCATCGCTTTTTGCCAGGCCGTAGAGCGCCCAGATCTCCTCAGACCAGATATTTTCGTTGGTTTGCAGGTTCCACTCCCAGACGCCGGCGTGGGCGGCTTCGAGCGCCTGGTTGAGCAGACTTTTGCTTTCAAGGAGTTCGAGTTCTATCTGCTTGCGCTCCGTTATGTCGATGATGGTGCCGATATAACGGATTACTTTGCCCTCATCATTGTGCAGGGGCATGCCGCGTGAAGTAAGCCAGTGGATGGATCCGTCGGTGTAGCAGACCCGGTATTCGACAGACGCCGGGTTCTGGTTTTTTACAGCCTCCTTTATGGTCCATGATGCCATCTCCCGGTCTTCAGGATGGATGGTATCCAAACAGAGCTGATGGTTCAACGGCACACTTTCCACCTGCAAACCGTACAATCCCCATACCTGTTCCGACCAGCTCAGGCGGTCTGTTTCGATGTCCCATTCCCAGATTCCCGAGTGTGCGGCATCGAGGGCATAGCTGAAGCGCATCTTGCTCTCGACAAGATCCTCTTCAAGCTGTTTTTGCCTGCTGATATCAACGCCGACAGCAACGACACACGGTTCGCCGTCAATGATCACTCTTCTTCCTCTGGTAGCCAGCCATAACGGCACGGGTCTTCCCGGCGGGCATATTTTCACTTCGCTGCTGTCCTCGGCGCCGGAGTGCAGAATGTTCAGGAACTTCTTTTTAACCGGAAAAATCTGATCGGCGCAGATGGTCTCTATCGGATCGACGCGCTCTGTGATGTTGCCGGTTTTGCCGAAGATGATGTCGTGGGCATACTGGTTCCACACCATCAGCTTTCCATCGGCGTTCAGAATGATGGCGCAGCCCGGCATGGCTTCAAGCAGGGCGGTTTTCAGCGCCCGTTCTTTTTCCAGCTCATCCTCAACCTGTTTTTGCCTGGAAGTATTTTCGAGGCTGATCAATAATTTCGTGACGGCTTTTTCTTCTGACCTGAAGGGATTGATGGTTACTCTGAAAGAGTCCCTTTCATCTTCAAACATCAGACGTTCTCCGGTATGGAAAACCTCGTTTGCTTTTTGCATGAAATGAACCGCAAGTTCCGGAAAAGGGACCACATCAGAGAGCAGGTCGGAGATGTTTTCGCCGATGCACTCTTGCGGACTTCTGTCGAATTGAGCGGCAAACAGGGTGTTTGCGTTGAGGACCACTCCTTCTGCATCAATGATGAAAAAAGCATCGGGAAGGGATTCCAGCAATGCGCCGATCCCGGTATCGTTGTTGCCGGATGGAATGTTTTTCTTGTGCATTGCCCTGGATTACTGTCGTTTGCGGTTCAGGATGCAGCCGCCGTCGTTACCGCCGCTCCTGATGCCTTTCCGAGAAAACCGGAAACTTTTCATGGAAAGGTTTTGATATTAGTAAGATTTTGTAAGAAAAAGCTACGATTTTTTCATAAAAATCTGTAACAGGAAACCGGGGCTTCAATGCAGGATATCCGGAATCCGCAGGCGGGGCGTCACGAAGGCGCCATGGTTTGACTTGACGGAGGGGCTCTTGCATGGATAGACTTATGCCTGCATGTATTTCATGCCGATCAGGCCGGCGGCGATAAACTGGTTGACGAGGAACAGGATGTTGTTGACCACCTGAAAGCGCAGGAAGGCGTTGTGCTCGTGTATTTCGCTTTTGCCGATCGTGTGCCCGAATCCGTCGTCTACGGCGATCTGCATGAAGTAAAGGCCTTTGTGGGGGTCACGGTAGAGTTGCACCTGAATGACGATATCGACAAAGAGCGTTACCAGCAGAAAATACATCAGCAGATGAAAACCCCAGCTCCATGCGAGCCATGCGAATACGGCAAACACCAGATCGACGATGGTAAAGGCGACGAGGAATGTGTTTTTAGGACCGATCATCACGGCCAGCGATTTCATCCCCCCTTTCGCATCGCCTTCCTGGGATTTGAAATCATTCATGATGATGAGTGCTGTGGCCATAAAGAAGTTGAGCCCCGCCATCCACAGCGCCTCGGGACGCAGTTCGCTGAAGAACGCGTTGGCCGAGATCCAGGTTATGACTCCATAGGAGATGCCGACCGCGGGCGCCGACAGAAAAATATTCTTTTTCAGCTTGAGCGGGGGAGCCGAGTAAATATAGCCGAGCCCCAGGCCGGTGGAGAGAGAAAGGCAGATGATCAGGCCCCGCTGGCCGCCAACGTGCAGGCTGATCCACGACCCGAGCAGCACTGCGACGGCAAGAACGATGCTCCAGTTCCAGAGAGCCTCCTGTTTGGTCAGCCGTCCGGAAGGAATCGGCCTTGTGGGCTCGTTGATCCGATCGAGTTCGAGATCGTAATAATCGTTTACCGACTGGCTGAAACCCGTGCCGAGAGGGCCGTAGATCAGAAACAGCAAAAAGAGGAGCAGGTAATCGTGTGCATTCGACTGCATGGCTCCCGACGCCATGGCGCCTCCTGCCAGGCAGGGGAAAACGCTGATCCAGGTGACGGGATCGAGAATTTCGATATGGGCCTTGATTTTGCCGATAAACCCGGCCGGTTTGACCGGTATTGCCTTTGCTGTGGTTGCCATGACTGCTCTCGAAATTCTGAGGTGTGTTAATGAAACATAGAATGGGCACCCAGTTCCTGACCTGCACATCCTTCTTTAAGTATCCGGGCATAAAAATCCCTGAGCGTGTCGTTCCCGAAGGAAGGCGTCGCAGCACCATCGTACGTTTTCGTTTCCGGGTCGAACACCAGCATCGATTCCGAGGCGTAATACCGTCCTGTTCTGGCGAATTCCGCCTTGTCTTCCAGTGCCGGGAACAGTTTCGATAGCAGGTTCAGCGCCGGAATGGTCAGATCGAAAATTCCGATCGGGATTTTTCTGAACTTCGGTTTCCTTCCCAGCAGTTCAAAAAGCAGTTCCCCCTGTGCTTTTGCAGAGACAGGCTCTCCGGGACCGCCTACGGGAAGGATTCTGTTGCTTTTCGACGGATCTTCAAGGCAGTCTGCCATGAAGCGCGCAAGGTCGGCCTCGCTGATCGGTTTGCACGAGGTAAGCTCTCCATTGCCGAATAGCACATAAGGCTTTCCTTTTTTCACGGCCTCCACCTGTCCGGCCAGGGATTTGAAAAAAGCCGTGGGCCGTACGATCGAATACGTCATACCCGAATCCCGGAGATCATGTTCGAATTTCAGCTTGGCTCTCTGGAACTCAAGCATCGGTTTCTGAACGCAGATCGCCGAGAGCAGGACGAACTGTTTCGCTCCTGCGGTTTTTGCCGCGTCGAGAACGTTGCGGTTTGCCTGGTAGTCGATCATCCAGGAGTCCTTTACCCCGCCGCTGCGTGAGGTCAGGCATGAGATAACGGCATCGAACCGTTCACCGCGCATGCCAGAGCCGACGAGGGATTCGCTGTCGCAGATATTGCCGAAGCGTACCTCGGAACCAGCCAGCTGTCTGCGGGTTTGCCCGGCGGAAACGGACCCGTCAATTCCCGAGCGCTCCCTGGCAAAACTTACCACATCGTATTTTCTTGCAACAAGTTCCTGTGTAACGAATTTTCCGATATATCCTGTAGCTCCGGCGACAAATACCCTCTTTGTCCGTTGAACTGCACTGCTGCCGGAAAAACCTGAAAGAGAACTCAATGGTACCTTGAATTTTATTGGGAAAAGTGCTTCCAGACCCTCACCGATGCTTGCGCATCACTGCAATTGTGCATTCAGTCAGGCTTCTGCTGCGAGGAGTGTTTTCCGATAAATCTGTTCAGCAGCAGAACAACAAGAATTCCTCCGAAAAAAAAGCCTACCGGAGCGATAATGGTCGTGTAATTGAATAAGTCTGTGTGCATGGTGGAGCTGTTGATGATTTTTTTATGGTACCGGATCACGCAGTAAACCGCAGTGAGGAGTATTCCCGCTTCGCCGGTCGGACCCTTCGTGCTTCGCGATGTTCACAGATACATGCCGATGTTCAGTTTTCTGGTGAATGCATGCATCTTGAAATTGGCCAGCCAGACCCAGTTGAGCGGTTTTCCCTGCATCCGCTTTATGATTGCCCTTCCTTTATAGACCTCCTGCTGAAGTTTTATGAAGTTTTCGAGCAGCTTTTCTCCCTGCATGTTCCTTGGCTCGAACATGTAGTGATAGGTGTCGTACCTGTCCCAGTCGCAGTGCCTTATCCTTGGTTTCATCTCTTCAAAGTATGGCGTTCCCGGAAAAGGCGTGACAAGCGAGAATACCGGAAACTCGATCCGGTTCTGCATGATGAAGTCATAGGTTGCCTGGAAACTCTTTTCACTGTCGTCGTCGAAGCCGAACATGAAGTATCCCTGTATGGCGATGCCGTTCCGGTGAAGGTTGTTCACCGCCGTCGCATAGTTCTGGAGGCGGTTGGCGCCCTTGTTCATGCTTTTGATGATGTCGGGGTTGAGCGATTCGAAACCGATGCTCATCAGATCGCATCCCGATCGACCGGCGATTTCCGCCACCTCGGGTTTATGCAGGAAATTCATGGATATGTTCGCGTTCCATCTCACGCCGATCTTCGACATGCCTTCGAGCAGTTCGGTAAAGTATTGGGGCCGGAAACTGATATTGTCGTCCATGAACGAGAAGGTCGCCCTCTTTTTTCCAAGGCGCTCCTGATGGTACTGCATCTCCTCGAGTACGAGATCGATTTCGCGGTACCGGTAACTCTTGCCGTATATGGTGGGTGTGGTGCAGAAATTGCATCCTACAGGGCATCCCTTGGTGGCCAGAACCGGGATGCGCGAACTGTATTTATTGGCATGTTCCGAATTAAGGGCGTAGCTGAAATCCGGACCCCGCATGGTGGTCATCGGCTGCAGCTCGTGCGCCTGATAGAGGGGCCTGGGTGTACCCTGCAGAATATCGCGGGCCAGATCGTCCCATACGGACTCCACCTCGCCGTATACCACGCTGGTGCAGTGCTCTGCGGCTTCTTCCCGCATCATGGTCGGGTGTACGCCGCCGAACACTACGATTTTCTTCTGGGCAAGGGCCCTGTCGCCTATACTGTAGGCCCTCGAGGCATTGAGAGTCCGGAAGGTGATGGCGACAACGTCATAAGCCGAAAAATCTTCAGGAACCGGATCGCCGGTACGTTCATCGATGAGCGTTACGTTAAAAAATTCTCCGGCAAGCGTGGCGACCATGATCAGATTCAGCGGCATGCTGACGCTTCCTGAATCGACCATCATGCTCGTAGAGCTTTTTGGCTGGATGAACAGCCACTTTTTTCTGTTTTTCTTTTCCGCGGCAAGCTGCTTCAGGGATGTTCCAATCACCTCATGAAGTGTCGTCCCTGTGTTTCGGGTGTTTTCTTCGTCCATCCTGTCTGTTCTCTGGTAGTCGTATTTACTGCTGAAATAAATCGCCGGTCATGACACTTCACGATTCGAACCGTTTTCGGATTTCCTTGGTTGGCGTCGCATGGCCTGACAGGGCGGGAGAGCTTCCCCGGTAACCGCCGGCCGTGCTGCTGCCGCCGTAAAGATGCGGATAGGCATTGGCCCCCAGCCTTTTGGTACACTTGCCGACATTTTCGAGATAATCGCCGACAACCCACCAGTGCCCGTCAATGAAGACCTCGAGAAAACGCCCGTAAGCTTTGGCTCCCTGTACGAAAGCTCCCTGCATGTTGTTCATGGGTCAAGCGTGTGTTTAGTTGTTCAATCAGGTTGCGGGGTGCAGGAACGCCCGTTCATCCGGGTATTCTGTTGCCCCATAAGGTGAAATTGCCGCAGGTGTCGGAAGTGATATCCGTGGCGCATTTGTTCAGCGCCATCTGCACCTCGTCAGTCGAGCAATCGAAGCCGCAGGACTTGATGAGTTCCATGCATTTTTCCATCCCGTCGGCGGCCAGCACCCTGTTGCGGAAGATCTCATCCGCCTGCAGCCGCTCGAACAATGCTTTCGATTGGGCTATTGTCATATCGTTACTCCCGGATTGGTTGATTGCATCCTGAGTTCCCGTCGCAAAACCGCAGCGACAGTTCGGACTCTTCAGATTCGTTTGGGCAGGCTTTCCGACGGCGTCTCGTTTTTCGCTCTCCGGCCGGGAAAGATCGTTTGTGGTTGTGATTCGGGCTGTCGGTTCAGGGGCGATGGACGCATCGAGAGATAACCGGATTTTGAAAGTCTTTTTATGTTCACTGCCCTGCAGCGTTTTGAAGGTCATAATCACTTCGTCTTGTTTTTTGGCAGCTCGGGGGCGCCAGACGACGCCTGCGGAAGCCCCTTACATACATGCTTTCAAATTTAAAAAAATATATTACTTTTGTTATAAATATCATAAAAATGATGAAATCATATCGGATCATCAGACTATCTTTCCTGATAACTGATCCTGCGGATGTTGCTTATGCATTGCATGACTCTATATGGATGAGTCTTTTAGCGTATTTTTGGCAGACTCTTCGTGTTTACGGAAGAGAGCGGGTTTCCCGTTCCTTATAGATTCCTTAAGTAAGATTTGTAGTATTTTGTATGCGGGGTTCGGTCATGTATACGATAATGAACCATTCCAGCCATGGTAGCCGGCGGGTTGTGCCTGTCGAAGGGCTGGAACAATCCCGAACGCAGTACGGCGAGGTTATCCGGTCAGGCGATAGACCCGGATGCTATGGTGCGTTTTTCTGTTCCGATCAAATAATCTCCTGCAAAGCATAAACCATTACAGCTATGGCAAACGAAACATCCAGCGAGTACGCAAGCGCAGTCAGCAACCTGATGGAATCGGTTGGCAAGATCGGCCAAATGCAGATTGAGCTGGTGAATAGTGGCATCAGGTCGGCCGCCTCGGCTTTCGAACCGCTGAGCAAAACATCCATCGAGCTTGCCGGTAACGTTGTCAATGCCCTTAACCAGGTATTGCAGAACGTATCGTCGGCAATCGCTCCGAAAAAATAGGAGGCGGCGGCAGTGACTGAAGCGCCTCATGCTCCGGCGCGGGGCGCTTTCCGGCTGATTCTCATCACCATGTAACGTATAACACGCGACCCATGTCCGGATCAGATACTTTGCCCCTTCAGGTTCCTTCCGACGGCATAAAAGGCCTGGCAATGATGGCCCCTGTTGTCGGTCTGCCCTTTCTGCTGCACGCCGTCGGAGGCGCCGTTATTACAGGGATTGGTTTTGCGGCGGTTTCATCTGTCGTAAGCCCCTTTGCCGAAAAATTTCTGCAGGCAGCAAAAGGCTTGATTGCCCAGCCATCCACCGGCTTCGGTAAAGCTCTTCCGGCGCTTCCTGTTCCCGTTGCCATTACGGTTGCCGGAAAAGCGGCGGCCGGCGAAGAGGACGGTACTTCGCCTGCAGATGCGGTCATCATGTGTTGATAATCGCGAGGCGGTATTTGTTTGATCGATAAACGCTTAAAAAAAAGCCATGTCAAGAATTTTATGGATGCAGGCGGTCAAGGGGGCATGGACTTCATACGTGAGAAAGATGAACAGAAGTATGAAGCCGTATAAAATGGAGAATTACCTCTGTCAGGAAATCGATATGGGCATGACGCTTGAGGAGTTTGCCGAGATCGTTTTTATTGAAGGCTTTGTTGCCGGAGAAAAGTATGGCAGGACGCTGACGATAGGAAGCCGGAAATGCGAACCCAAGCTCAACTGATCCGTGAAGATTTCCGGATGGGGGAGATGGCTGAACGGTTTCTATTCTGAAAAGCGGGGTTACGGAAATAAAATTTTTGGAAAGCATCATGTTATCGGATCGCAGAAAAGTGCGGCAGCTGTGGTTTGGCTGGTATTGCATAAAATGGCTGTTGCTTGAGAGAGATTATGTTCACTATCTGTTCACGAGCCGGCAGAGAGAACGGGAGATGTTCTGACGGGGAATTCCTTTCCCGTGACGGGCTGCCGGTTCCGCAGGTTAGTGCAATCCGATATTTTTTAACGGTAAACCAGGACGTCGATATGGGCCAACCTGACACAGCAACGATGATGAAAAGAGCGGCAGGCGTTGCCGGAGGGGCAGCGCTGCTCGCTCCTGTCGCACCACCTCTCCTGCATGGACTTGCCGGTCTGGCCGTGGTGGGACTCGGGATTTTTGCCGCCGGTTCACTTGTTTTCAAGGCCGCCGAAGTGTTTCAGGGTATGGAAAATCCTTTGAAGCCAAAAGGAGAGGAGCCGAAAATACCTTGAGCACGGAATTGCATAACTTCCGGTTTGTCAGGCCTCAGGAGATCCGGACTGTCATATGCATGAACTTCTTCCGCTAAGCTGGATGCGGGTAGACGCTATCCGCCCGGTTTACCGTGACATCACCCTTCCGTTTTCCCGAACCCGCTGGATTACCTGCGCGGATATTCCTCACGGGTATTCAGTGCAGATTCTTTACGAAGACCTCTCATGTTCCTATCCTGACGGGTATGTTTTTCGCGGATGTCCTTCTGCGATAGGGGCCTATTTTTCATCCGCAAATTGCAGCCTCCTGAGGACGGGTGCGGAAGCCGTTCTCGATTTGCATAAGCCGCATATCGAGGGGAAAGCCGTTGCCGGTTCGCTTGCAAAGGGCAAAAAACACGGATTTGTTGAAGAAATATCCTTGCATGAAGCAAACATGCGGCTATTCGGGCAATTCCGGAGCGAGACGAAACACGCAGGGAAACCCCAGCTTCAGCACCTGTTCAGGGATGACCCTGCAGCGGCATGTCGCAGCTTCGTGTTCCGTTCATTTTCCGGGCAGTGGCTGGCGGCTATGACGCTTTCGGAAAGAGGGCCGGCCGCGTTGCATACGGAGCTGATGCTGAGGCACCGGCATGCTCCCGGAGATAGTATGGAATGCCTTGTTGCCGGTATTTTTGAAGTCCTCGAACGCGAAGGCCTGCATGAGTGGAGTCTTGGGGAGGTGCCCTTTCTGATGCCAATGCACCCTTCGCAGGAGCCGCTCACGCCGATGGAGCGGTTTATGGTTTCATTGGCTTCCTGCTGCAAACATGCTTATGACTATGAAGGCCTTTACCGGTTCAAAAACAAGTTTGCTCCCGAATGGCGGACGGTTGCGCTCTGTACCAATTGCACCCCTTCACCGGTCATGCTCGCGGAGCTTGCCCTGGCAATGGGCTTTACGGATCTTCTGGTGCATCAGTCTCTCGACCGGTTGCGGCAATGGATTTTCCCTTCCTGAACAGGCGCGTTTTCTGCCTCGCGTCTTGTGCAAAAGCTTGGCTTTCCCGTGATGACCGGAATCGGCAGCCAATGCGGTGATGATCTCCATCGGCGGGGCGGTGAACGGTACGAACGGTCGCTGAAGATATGGATCGATGCAGGGTCTCTCTGGTATACGCACAACTTTGCCTATCTTTATCTTTCGAGCAAGAAGATTTTTTTCGGGGGAGTCCGTTATGGCCGGCTATTTTAACGACGTTCACTGTCATCTGTTCAACTTCGAGGACGTGCCCTTCTACGCAACCCTGCGGCGCAAGGTCAAGCCTATCGACACGCTGGGCATGCTGGCGGCTTCGCTTGGCATCGTCAACGTGGAACGTTTCAGGAAATTCATCATGTTTTTCGAACTGCCGGTTCAGGCGAACCTGACGGCATTTCTTGCCGAACTTCGCGAGGCCGCGCCAGGGAAAAACCTGCTCCTCACACCGCTGGTGATGGATTTTTTCGACATCAATCCGGAAGCCAAGCCGGTTCATCTTCAGGTTGAGCATCTGCGTGAAGGCATCGCAAAATGCACCACGCTTTCGCCCGGTGACCGGGTGCTGCCGTTTCTCGGTTACGACCTGCGCCGCCTGCGCAGCGGCTCGCTCGACGATTTTTTCCGATACTGGGAAAGCTCCGGAGGGGTCAGTTCCGTCGAAAAACGCTCGAGTCCCGAAGCCCTTGCAAACGGCGATGTGATCGGTATCAAGCTCTATCCCCCCATAGGCTTCAACCCCGATCCATCACGCGAACGCCATGCGGAAATACGCAAACGGTACTGCGACTTCTATCTCTGGTGCATCGAAAGGCGCATTCCCCTGACCGTCCATTGCCAGCACTCATCCTACTCCATGCACAGCGCGAACAGGATCCGGTACTACACGCACCCGCTCAACTGGCAGAAGCTCCTCGGCCGCCCCGGATTCGGGTCGCTCAGCATCAATTTCGCCCACGCCGGCGGATGGGAGGATATGGCTGAATGGCAGGGCACCCTGAAGCCCGGGGTTTCAGGCGGCGAAGCCGCAAAACCTGAATCCATGCCCGGCTCCTGGTCGAAGGTGGTCGTCTCCCTGCTGAAAAAATATCCGAACACCTATGCCGACCTTTCGGCATTCAACTTCGCCTCGCGCTCTGCCCGCAATGCCCTCAAAAAACTGCTCGAGCGGGACGAACGCGACCAGTCCGGCGGCTACCGGCTCAGAAAGAAACTGCTCTGGGGGTCGGACATTCCGATGGCCATACCTGCGAAAGCCTGCAAACAGAAGGGAGTGTCCGCCTACCGGCACCTTTACGGGCGCTTTGCTGAAACCATACTCGGCTGTTCGATAGAACGCCCGGAAGAGGCGCTGCTCGACATGACGGCAACCAATCCCGAAACCTTCCTGTTTCCATCGGCACAGCCATGAGCATCATTCTCCTCGATATAGGCAACGTGATCGTCGATGTCGATTTCCAGCGATTCTGCAGGTCGGTTGCGCGCGACCGGGCGTCGGGCGCGGCACGTATTTTCGAACGTTACTGCACAAGCGAGCTGAAAAACCGTTTCGACCGGGGTCTTGTCGCTCCGTCCGACTATCTCGGCCTGATCGCAGGAGATGCCGACACCCGCTCCATGTCGCCCGGTGAGCTGAAAACCGCATGGCAGGATATTTTTATTCCGAAGCCCGAAGCCGGCGATGCCGTGCGGCGGCTTCGCGAAAACCACACGCTCTGGATCATGAGCGATACCGATCCGCTGCATGTGACCTTTCTTTTCAACCGCTGTCAGGAACTGAAACTGGCCGAGCGGTACTGGTTTTCCTTCGAACACGGTCATCTCAAACGGGAGAAGGAGGCTTTTCAGCAGGTATTGGCTGCCGCCGGCAGGCCGGCAGGGGAGTTTATCCTGATCGACGACCGCCAGGATAACTGCAGGTGTGCGGAAACCTGCGGCATCCGGACAATCCTTTTCAGAAACTGGCCCGAGGCGCTCGAACGGCTGAAGGACTTATAACTGGTAGCAACGTCACCTCATGCTCTCCATCACCCCTTCCATACAGATACCCGACAGCGAGATCGAGCTGCACGCCATGCGTTCCCAGGGCGCGGGAGGACAGCATGTCAACAAGGTCGAAACCGCCGTTCATCTGCGCTTCGATATCGGGTGCTCCTCTCTTCCCGAAGCCTGCAGGGAGCGCCTTCTGCAGCTGAAAGACAGGAGGATCACCTCCGAAGGCGTCATCGTCATCAAGGCGCAGCGCTACCGCAGTCAGGAGAAGAACCGGGAGGATGCGCTGCTTCGCCTGCAGGAGCTGCTGCAGCGGGCAATGCATGTTCCGGTAAAAAGAAAGCCGACAAAACCGACCAGGAGCTCCAGGGAAAAAAGGCTGGAGAGCAAGACAAGGCGCTCGAAGCTCAAAGCGACGAGACGCGGCGCGATCGATGAGGGGGATCGGTAGGAGATTATGGATTGGAGGGAATGGGGGGGGGCGCGTGTGGAGCCGGGTTGTCACCCGCCGTTACGTTATGTCGCCCCGATGGGGCTTTGAAGAAGGGATGGTGGGCCGTTGTGTGTCTACCGATATGGCACCCCTACGGGGTTTGAAGAGAAGATTGTATACCGGTGTCAAGTCCCGTAGGGACGGCATGTCGGTAGCGCAGGGTGAAACCCTGGGAGCCGTAGGGACGATATATCGGTAGCGCGGGAATCGGGAAGAGATTTTCGATAGGAAGGGAACGGTTGTATGAAAAATTCCGGGATCAGTCATGGGAGTTCCACAGGTCCCATGGGTCCTATTCGTCCCATCAGTCCCATTTTCCAGCCCCTGGGCATGTCGGCAGAGCGGAGGGTCTCCCCCCAAAGGGAAACCGGAGGGACGGCAAGCCGTCCCTCCGGTGGTATCCTACATAACCGAAACGGATTTTTTCACGTTTCCGGCAACAAGCACCCGGCTGTTGTCGAGCTGCGCTTTCATCACTGAAATCTCAGCCAGCAGGTTGGCTTTTTCCCGTCTTGAGAGTCCGGGTTCCGGCTTCGAGGCCGAAAGCGCGGCAAGCGGATTGACCGGCTTGCCGTTATGGATCATGCGGAAATCGAGGTGCGGGCCGGTTGAACTTCCCGTCGAGCCCACATAGCCGATAACCTCTCCCTGGCGGATCCTGCCGCCGTTGGCGGCTTTCGGGCTGTAGCGGCTCAGGTGCAGGTACTGGCTGTGGTATCCTCCCGGATGCTTCAGGGTAAGCATGTTGCCGGCTCCGCCTTTGCGGCCTCTGAAAATCACGGTTCCGTCAGCGACAGCTTTTACCGGAGTGCCGGATCGTGCGGCCATATCCACCCCGCCATGGAAGTGGCGCGTTCTGCGGATAGGATGAATCCTGTAGCCGTAGCCGCTTGAAATTCGTGAATAACTGCAGGGCTGAACGAACTGCGCGGTTCTTTCTGATGCCTCGAGCGCATTGCCCTTCTCGTCGTAATACCCGGTTTTGCCGTTAGAATCGGTGTACCGGTATGCGGTGTAGCTCTTTTTGTTTACCGAAATTTCGGCGGCAATGATTTTGCCGGTGCTGATAAATTCATCATCGAGCCATTTCTCTTCGAAGAGCAGGCGGAAGTCCGAGCCGGGCTTGATGTCACGCTTGAAGTTCAGGCGTCCGGCAAACAGTTTTCGTACCGGGCGCATCAGTCCGGAACGTTCCCTTTGGGCAAGTTCCGAAGAGAGGGTTTTCGACACCGACCCTTCGATGGAGGCGAGGCGGTTTTCATATTCCTTGGCGTCGCGTCGCACCCTCAGCTCTCCGCTGCCGTTTTCCCGTTCGATATGTATGGTTACGGCGCGGTCCTGAAAATAGGTGAATCGCTGAAAAATGCCGGCGCCGCTTTTTTCGATTTCATAATTCTGGCCGGGACGGAACCCCCGGATCGAGAACCTGCCCTTGAGCTGACCGGCAATGGCGTCGACATCCGCCGGAGTGAGGCCGTTCGAGGTGAGAATGGTGTAGAGCGACTGACCGGGCTGTACGGTTTTTTTGTCTATGGAGGGTTTTCTGATTTCGGATGCATCCTCGATAACGACATAATCGTCATCGCCGGTAAAGCCGAGTTCATCGATATAGGTGCCGGGTTCGGAGCTGAAGATGGTGAAAATGAAAAAGATCATGACAAGGGATGCCGCGGAAAAAGGAAGCCAGAACGAGCGTTCGGCGCGGCTCAGATACTCTTTAAGCTGTACGGCTGCAGCTGTCAGGAACGGTTTGAGTGTTTTCATACGTAAGCGTTTTCATGTACGGCATTCAGCAGTAGCGTTATTCATCGGGTAAAGGCTTCCAAGTTAAGCATATGTTTTCAGAAAAATAATTTAATTACTTTCCGGTTACGCTGTAAAGGGGATTTTTTCTTCCGGAAGGTATGTTATCATTGCTTTCCCGGCTCGTTCCGGGAGTGATGCGCCACCTGAAAATGCAAAACCATGTCTCTTTCCAGCAGCTTCATACCGGAAATCGACCGCTATTGCGACCGGTGGTGCGAGCGTTGTCCGTTTACGTCGCGCTGCCGTCACTACCATCTTGAACAGCACCAGTCGCCGCAGGTCGCTTCCGGCGAATCCGATATTTTCAACGCGGAATTCTGGATGCAGATGCAGCGCGGGCTCGCCGCGGCCGTGCATCGCATAAGCCTGCAGGCCGCCGCCCAGCCATTGACGCCTGGGGTCGCAGACCTTTACCCGCACCGTTCCGCCCGTGAGCACCCCTGTTCCCTGAGTGCGCTCGAATATGCAGGGATGCTCGACCAGTGGAAAAGTTCCGACAGAATATGGCCACCCCTTCCCGAAGAAGCCGGAGAAATAATCCGGCAATATCACTATTTTCTCTATCCGAAACTGGTTCGGGCCATCGAAGTCGGCCTGACTTCCGACTCTGGCCTGCCGGTCGGAGAGGCCGCAGACGGAACGGCCAAAACGGTGCTGATCGCCATCGACCGTTCTCTTGCAGCATGGGGGATCGTCTACCAGGCATATCCCCGCTATGAGGACGATGTGCTTCCGCTGCTCCTCCATCTCGACCGACTCCGCAAATCGGTGGAGGTACTGTTTCCTGCAGCGAGAGCTTTTCACCGTCCCGGTCTGGACGATTGACTTTTTTACAATAAACGATGTTTACCATGCTGAAAACCAATGAACCCGCTCTTGTTGAATTTCTTCTGCAATGCCAGCCCGGTCAGCCGAGAACCAGAGGCAACTGGGAGGTCGATCACCAGGGAAATCCGTTTCTTCTGCCCTCCATCGGGGGGATAACCCTCAACGTGCAGGTCGGCGATCCGGCATTCGGCTGGGCAGGCGACCACATCGAGCCCGGAGTGAGCTGCACGGCCGATACCCAGAAGCCGTTCGAGCATCCCAATATCGGGCTGCAGCTCTATTCCTGTGTCGGCAACAGCGCAACCATAACGGCCGGCGAGGCGAAAGGGGAGTGCGGCACGGTTATCGGCCATCACGGAGGCTCCGAACATCTCATCGTGGAATTTCCCCGCGCCGTCAAGGAAAAACTTACCTACGCCGATACCATCATGATTCGCGCCAAAGGACAGGGGCTGAAACTGCTCGATTATCCGTCGGTCGCGCTCTTCAATCTCGATCCCTCACTTCTCGAAAAACTGAAGATCAGGGAGGCGAAGGACGGCGTGCTCGAAGTTCCCGTCACAACCATCGTTCCTGCAGTCTGCATGGGTTCCGGAATCGGTTCCGCCCACGTGGCCAAGGGAGATTACGATATCATGACCAGCGATGCCGAAACGGTCAGGGAGTACGGCATCGACAAAATACGTTTCGGCGATTTTGTCGCCCTTCTCGACCACGACAACCGTTACGGCAGGGCTTACCGGAAAGGCTCCGTATCGATCGGCATCGTGGTGCACAGCGACTGTCTCGAAGCAGGTCACGGCCCGGGCGTAACCACCATCATGACCTGTGCGGAACCCGTCATCAGGCCGGTTATCGATTCCGGCGCAAACATCGCCGATCTGCTCGGTATCGGCACGGCGCTCTCCGGAGCGAAAGCCTGAAGAAACGGTGACTCATGGTGCAAAAAAAAGGCCCCCTTCAAGGGAGCCTTTTTTTTCCTGCTGAAGAAGCCGGACCGCCTTGTTTACATGGTCACGGCGGTGATGACATATTTGCCGCCGATGTGTTCGCCCGAACGGCTCGTCTTGCTGAAGTCGAGGTCCATTGCAACGCCGCCCAAAGTTGCCGAGCTCCTTGCGATACCGTTCAGAGGCACGGTTATCGATGAAGCCGATTCCTTGTCGCTGGTTACCTTCGCATTGGAGATGCCGATTGTCGAACTGTCTCTTGTCAGCGTGTCGCCGCCTTCAGGTATCGTTATGCTCACTCCGGCTTCGCCGTTTTCCGAAAATCCCCTTACCGCCCAGACGTTCGGAATTGTTACGGTGGTGAGGGTGCCGTCAAGTTCCAGCTTCGCTTCCTTCAGGTTTTTACCGTCAAGCTCGCTGTTGTTGCTCACCACGCCGTTCCAGGCTACATCCATTGTGTTGGAGCCTTCATCGACAGTGAGGCTTTCGGGTGTGGCGAAATTCAGGGTCAGCTTCGAGTAGTAGTGCAGAATGATGAAGTCGGGCACATTGACCACGACGTCGGCAGTACCTTTGGTTGATGCTCCGGCCGGGGGTAAAGCGACTACCGCTTCTGCTGCAGGGGATGTTGCTGCGATGATTGCTGCTCCAACGAGCGCTTTTCTGATGTTGTTGATGATGGTCATGGCGGGGGTCCTCCCTGTTGTTGTTGTATTCTGTTGATGTTTGTTTTCTATGTTTTTTTACTGTTTCTGATAATGATTAAACAATAACCGTGCCAGAATGGAATTATCCTGGATAAATCCAATCCATTTATATGGTAACATATTTTTAAAATGCGACTTATCGCGTT
Organism: Chlorobium sp.; assembly: GCF_049593655.1. Taxonomy (NCBI): domain Bacteria; kingdom Pseudomonadati; phylum Chlorobiota; class Chlorobiia; order Chlorobiales; family Chlorobiaceae; genus Chlorobium; species Chlorobium sp. The sequence goes on along the minus strand of NZ_JBAWHG010000002.1, from coordinate 12,089 downwards.
TCACCGGAAGAATGCGAAACCATTTTTTTATGGGCGGTGAAACGTATCGGTCTGTCGTGAATTGATACGATTGCGTTGTATTGCCGAGTCAACCGTATCGGAATGTCCTCCTTGCGGCGCGGGAATTTTTCCTGTCGGCACATTGTTTTTTAAAGTACCCTCAATGAAAGGAATGCGGCTTTTTAACCTTTAACGGAGATGCTGCCATGTCACTGAAACTTTACGGAAGAGACCCGCTGAAGATGTTCGAGGATGTTTTCAACGACAAGGTGTCGCCCTTCTTTTCTTCGATGATAACGCCTTCGTTCAGGGTCGATATCAGCGAGGACGAAAAGGCGATCTATGTTTCTGCCGATATGCCCGGCATGAAAAAAGAGGACGTCAAGGTCTCGATGGAAGACGATGTGCTGTGCATCAGCGCGGAACGCAAGCAGGAGGAGGAGGAGAAGAAAAAAGGGTATCACCGTATCGAGAGGAGCTGGGGAAGCATGAGCAGAAGCTTTTCGGTCGGCGATAACGTAGACGGTGAAACTATCGAAGCCGCCTACGACAACGGGGTGCTGAAAATAACGCTTCCGAAAAAAGAGTCCGAGCCGAAAAAAGGCAAGGAGATCGAGGTGAAGTGAGCCTCTCTGAAAAGCACTGCAATGAAAAACCCCCCGGAATCCGGAGGGTTTTTCTGTTTTCTGCGGACGAACGACCGATCAGCAGTTGCGCACCGTCGATGAGGTACGGTCCTTGATGGTGGTTTCGTCGAAGGCATCCCAGTCGTGCTCGTCGTGCTCGCGCTGGTAGCCGGCCTCTTTCAGACCGAAGCTCATGTCGGCAACCATTTCCGGGCGGAGCTCCTTCAGGTTCTTCACCTCTTCCTGGGTAAGAATCCTCGACTTGTCGAAGCCGAGATCGATCTCGATCTTGCGGTTCTTGGTCTTCACGCGGTCGATATCGTAAAAACGCTTCGTAATGGTGGTCTGTGCGAACGCTTTCAGACATCCGAGCATGTATTTGCGTACATAGGGATCCTTGATCCACGGATAACCGAAGAAGGTCTTGCGCGCGTAGAAACGTGCATAGGACTTCAGCACGCCCTTGAGCACATCCTCGCGCTCCATGTTGTCCGGCTTGATGATGGGCGACACGAAGTTGTACTTCGAATAGTCGCGCACCTCCACCCTGTCGCCGAGCTCCTTGAAGAGATCGGAGAATGGCCATGGCGTGTAGATGGTCCAGTTGGCCATATCGGGATCCCAGTCCTTGCAGAGCTGGTAGGTCTCCTCGATGGTTTCCGGAGTCTCGTGTTCGAGGCCCATCACGAACTGGGCTTCGGCCACGATGCCGTTTTTCTGGAGCAGCTTGATGGCGAACTTGTTCTCTTCGATGGTGGTCTCCTTGCGGAAACGGTTCAGGTTCATCTGGCTTGCCGCTTCGGTGCCGAGCGAGACGTGCACCAGGCCGGCCTTCCGGAAGAACGGCAGCAGATCGGCGTCACGCATGATGTCGGTCACGCGGGTGTTGATGCCCCAGGTCACGCCGAGCTTGCGGTCGATAAGCTCCTGGCAGAGGGCAACGAACTTCTGTTTGTTGATGGTCGGTTCCTCGTCGGCGAGAATGAAGAAGCCGACATTGTATTTCTTGACCAGGATTTCGATCTCATCGACGAAATGCTTCGGGCTTCGGGCGCGGTAACGGCGCCAGAACTGCCACTGCGAGCAGAAGGTACAGGTAAAGGGGCAGCCTCTTGCGAAGTTCGGTACCGCAAGACGGCAGTTGAGCGGAGTATAGATATACTTGTCCCAGTCGTAAAGGCTCCAGTCGGGTGTCAGGGTGTCGAGGTCCTCGATGACCGGATGGGCTGCGGTGGCGAACACCTTGCCCTCCTCGTCGTTGTAGGCGATGCCGGTAATGTCGCCGCGGACCTCCCGGTCGTTTCCTGCCGCGATGGCCTTGACCAGGTTTACGGCAACCTCTTCGCCTTCACCGCGGATGACGTAATCGGTTTCCGGCGCTTCGGTCAGTACCTGTGGATACATGAAGGTCGAATGAATACCGCCCATGATGGTTCTGATCTTCGGATCCACCTTCTTGGCGATTTTCATGATGTCCTGCGCCTTGAATATGGAGGGCGTGATGTTGGTCGCCATAACGATATCCGGCTTGTTCTTCCGGATAATTTCCTCAATCTGGTCATCCGGGAGGTCGTCGGCCATGGCGTCAACAAAACGAATTTGCTCGAACCCTGCCTTTTTCAGGGCGCCACCGATATAGGCTACCCAGCTTGGCGTCCAGTTACCGGCAATTTCAGCTCCACCTGAATGATAATTAGGCTGAATCATCAGTATTTTCATCGGTATCCACCCTCCAGATATGTGTGTTTTTTACAAAAATAGGGAAAGCTGCGGTGAAACATACCTAACCCGTGATGTTTCAATAAAAAATCCCTGAACAACCAATTTACGATTTATTTATAACATTGTCATACGGTTTTCTTCATCCGTTTACCGGCGCGAGGTGTTCATCAGCATGGTGTGGTAGAACCCGAAGCTGACCTTTTCGCTGTTTTTCACCGTCATCCTGTTTTCCGTCATGGCTTTCTGCATCTCTTCGCCCCGGATCATCTGAATGGTTGTCCTGCGCTCTTTTTTCGGGAAGTAGCCGCCGAGCCAGTGCTGGAAGGCGAGGATGTTGTTGTAGGGCGCATAGGTGAAGATCACCGGCCCTTTCGTCAGATTGCTCAGGTTTCCGAACGCCTGCCGGAACCCTTCCGCCGGATAGTGGATGAGCACATCGAAACAGACGACCGCGTCGTACGTGCCTTTGACCGACTCGATGGTGTTGACCTCGAAATCGATGTTTCCGGCCACTCCCGCTTTCGTTGCATCCGCCTTCGATTTCTCCACCATCTGCGACGCGATATCGACAGCCTTCACCCTGTAGCCTGCTTTGGCGAGCCTTATGCTGAACAGTCCGGTTCCGCAGCCCGCATCGAGCACGGTAGCTCCCTGGGGGAGATTGAGCTGCTGCAGCCATTCGAACGCCCGGTCCATCATGACAGCATGTCCCTGTCGGACGGTGTTGCGTACGGTTGAGAGTTTGTCGTCTCCGTAAATCGAGGCCCAGCGCTGGAAGCCCTGGCCGTTGAAATACGAGCGAAGCATTTTTTTGTGTTCTTCGGCATTGAAAGAGGAGCTGCTCATGTTTCGGTTTTTGACGTTGAAAGTAGTGTTACTGTGTATCCGGTTCACTCATGGGTGTTCCCGATTCCCTCAACCCTCGACTCGAGATCTTCGTACAGCCGCTGAAGATCCTCGATGGTTTTTTCGTCGGTGTTCCAGAAACCCCGGGCGTTCGCTTCCAGAAGCCGTCTGGTCATGGCGGTTACGGCATGGATATTCAGTTCGGTCAGCCGTTCAAGCATTTCAGGGTTCTGCAGGAACGTTTCGTTGAACTGCCGGTAGGTCCAGTCGCCTACCGCCGATGCCGTGGCGCTCCATCCGTAGGTATTGCCGAGGTGCGACTCTATCTCTCTCACCCCTTCATAGCCATGCTCCAGCATGGCGTCATACCACTTCGGATTGAGCAGTTTCGTGCGGGCTTCCAGCGCCACCATTTTTTCCAGTGTGCTGATCCGCTGTTTCGTTCCGAATCCGTTGACATCCCCAACGAGGATATCGGGCTTCGAACCGCTCAGATGTTCGACTGTTTTGGAAACCCCGCCAAGATACTCATAATAATGATCAATATCAGAAATCCCGATTTCATAACTGTCGATATTCTGGAAGGTCAGGGTGACGTTGCGCAGCGCCGAACGGAAGGCTTCGGGGCACTCCTGCCAGTTTCCGTCCTCCGTGACGGCAAAGCTTTTGCGGCTCAGGAACGCATCGGCAAGCTGCTCTTCCTCCTCCCACGAACTGCTTTCCACCAGATGATTGACGTTGGCGCCGTAGCTGCCGGGAGCGTTTGAAAATACCCTGTTCGAGGCTTCCGAAAAAGAGCAGTTTTTCTCCTCCATCTCCCGGAGCACATGTTTGCGGATGTAGTTCATCTCCTCCGGCTCATCAGCCGCCGCAGCCATTCTTGCCGCCCTGTCGAGCAGCCTTACCTGGGGTGCGAGCAGATCCCTGAAGATGCCGCTGATGGTGATAACCACATCGATGCGCGGTCTGCCAAGCTCCGCCAGGGGGATAAGGGCAACATCGCTGGTTTTGCCCAGTTCGTCGTTTTTTGGCTCGGCTCCCAGCAGCGCCATCGCCTGGGCTATGCCTTCGCCGTCGCTCTTGAGGTTGTCGGTTCCCCAGAGCACCATCGCGATGGATTCGGGCATGCAGCCGTTTGTGTTACGGTACTCTTCGAGCACGGCATCCGCGGCCGCCCTGCCCGCCTGGCGAGCGAACGCCGAGGGGATGCTGTAGGGGTCGAGGCTGTGGATGTTGCGTCCGGTCGGAACGATATCGGGATTGCGCACCAGGTCGTTGCCCGGAGACGGCGCCGTGTACCCTCCTGAAAGCGCGCGGAGCACCGCATGCAGCTCGTTGTTTTCGGCAAGGTTGCCGAGCACGACGTCGAGAAAATGCCAGAACTTCTGCATCTCTCCGCTTCTGATGCCGGTTTTCCGGTTCAGATAGCTGTCGGCTTCCGATATTCTTACCGGGAGGCTCCCTTCGAGGATACTCCGGATATCCGGACCGTTTTCCGAAGTCGGTGCTGAAAGGTGGCTGGTAAAGATCCTGACAGCCTCCCTGCAGGTCGCCAGAATATCCTGCCACTCCAGCATGTCGCTGTGGTTCTCTCCGATGCCGTCAACAAGCTGCCGGTAGTCGCGGTTTTTATGGCGGCAGATCAGTTCGGGCAGCGAACGGTTGTCGAGTTCCGGGCGGGTGTGGCATGCAAGCAGTGCGAGATGATCGACGAGGCTTTCTATCGAAGGGGCTTCGCCCATGACATGCAGGCCCAGGGGAATCATGCGCTCCTCGACAAGGTAGAGCTCTCCCGAGAGCCCGGCAAGATACTCATCCCGGTTCTCCGTCGATTTGCCGCTGCCGATTTCCAGTTCGGCCGCCAGTGCGGCGATCTCTTCGAAAATTTCCTCCTGCGGATGCTTTCCGGCTGCCGCCAGAAGCTCTTTCAGGCGGCGCAGTCCCTTGTAGAGCCCGGCATGTTCGAGCGGCGGGGAGAGGTAGCTGATGAGGGTGGCAAGCCCCCGGCGTTTGGCGATGGCTCCCTCGCTCGGATTGTTGACGCAGTAGCAGTAGAAGTTCGGCAGGTTGCCGATCAGCCGTTTCGGCCAGCACTCCCTCGAAAGTCCGGCCTGCTTGCCGGGCATGAACTCCAGCGCTCCGTGCGTGCCGAAATGCAGCACCGCATCGGCATCGAAACAGCGTTCGAGCCAGGTGTAGAATGCGGCGAACGCGTGGTTCGGCGCCGCGTCCTTCGCCATGAGGAGGCGCATCGGATCGCGCTCGTAGCCGAACGAAGGCTGCTGGCCTACAAAGATGTTGCCGAACGAGCAGCCGAGTATATGGAATCCGTTGCGGTCGGAGAGTATCTCTCCGGGAGCGTCGCCCCAGAACGGCTCGATGGCGGTGTATGCCGGAAAAAGCTTCCGGTACTCTTCGGTAGCAAGGTGGGCCTCCACGTTGCCGTCCGTACCGTAAATCAGCCGGTTGCCTTCGAGCAGGCGCTCCCTGAGATCTTCGACACTTTCGGGCAGTTCCACATGGTAGCCGCGCTCCTTCATCTCGCGCAGCAGGCGCAGGAGGCTTTCGAAAACGTTGAGATAGGCCGCAGTACCGGCATTGCCGAGATTCGGGGGGAAATTGAAGAGCACGATGGCGATTTTCTTCCCGGCCGGGGGCTTTGCGCGCAGCCTGAGAAACCGGTCGATTCTTCCGGTGATGGCGCTGATCTCCCGTTCGAGAGGGATGGTGCAGTCGTTGCCCGTTCCGGCATACACGTGAGGCTCTATGGTGCCGTCAAGCTCCGGAACCGCCACCGACAGCGCCGTCTGCAGCGGCGTGAGGCCGAGGCTGTTCTCCTTCCACTGCTCGATGGGCTGGAAGGAGAGCGGTATGAGGTTATAGCAGGGCACATCGAGTTTTTTCAGGGCCTCGATGGCCTCCTTCGCCTTGTTTTCCGCCGGGCCGCCCACCAGAGAAAAACCGGTCGCATTGACCAGGAGCTGGGGCTTCAGGTTGTCGGGTTTTTCCGGATCGAAAAACTGATCGAGCGCCGGGCGGCAATCGAGGCCTCCGCTGTAGGCGATGCAGGAGGCTATGCCCTGCGATTCCAGTTCAGCGACAAGGTGTTCCAGATGCAGCATGTTCCGGCTCAGCACGGTCGAGCGCATGGCCAGAATGGCTACCGGGCCTTTTTTCAATGCCGGCTTGTGCTTGTGCTGCCAATCCCTGAAGGCCTTTGCCGAAAAGAAGGGTTCGGCGGCTTCCGGATGGCAGAGCGCGGCGTCCGGGTAAAACACGGCGTCCTCCTGCGGCAGCTTTCCTTTCCAGCCCGGAACGTAGCGGTCGGCTATGAGGCTCAGAAAGCGCTCCATGTTCTCGCGCGATCCGTTCAGCCAGAACTGGTGCGCCGCGATGAAGGTATGCATATCCCTGGCCCTGCCGGGGAGGTGCTTCATGATTTTTCCGATATTCCGGGCAAGGGCGAGCTGCCTCTGGGTTTCGCCGTGGCTCTGCTTCGGCTTGAGCTTCTTCGCCCACTGCCGGAAAATTCCCGGTTCTTTTTCCCCTTCATCTCCCGACTTGCGCATCGAGAACTTTCCGAGCCTGGTTCGGGTGAGCAGGGCCGGGTTGCTCGTAATGATGCATATCGGGCAGGATGCCTGATCAAGAAGCAGTTCAAGCGGCCGGACGATCTCTTCGCTGAAGAGCATCGAGCCGAAAATGAAATCGGCGGTCCGGAACGTTTTTTCCAGTTTTTCCCACTGGAGGCTGTCGTGCTGGAGGCCAAGGTTGAACATCGAAACTTCGATGCCGGTATCGAACTTCCGGTTCAGCCGCTCCGCAGCGCTTTTCAGGGCGCTGTTGTTGGTGGCCTCCATCGTAAGGAACACAAAATGCATAAGGTCAACCTTTATTTAAAGGGCTGTTTTTCATGAAAATGCTACAGGAAAACATGCCTCTTTTCCGCAGTGTGCTCACCGCGGCGCTTCAGGTTTCGTGCATTGAGGACTGAGATGCACGCGACCTGTGGAAGGTTGGCGATTTAAATCAGAAGGACGGGATTCTGCTGGAGAAGGTTGCGGGGCAGTATCGCTGGCGCCTGCGGAAGCTGGTGCGGCGTGCAGCAGAAAGCGGCGGCGGCAAATGCGTATACAGCGCCACGGTGCGCGCAATGCTCCGCCTGGAAAATGGAGAGTTTCTCGACACTGTTTTTTGGGGGGGTATCGGAAAAGGCGTGCAGGAGTCTTGTGTGGTGGAGCTCATGGCTCGATGAGAGCCAGCCGTTGCAGCTGCCGTTTCCCTGAAGCTGCGATCGGGATTTCAGTTTGGAGTTGAGATTTGTCGTCTTGGCGCAGACGTTGAAACCAACCACCGAGATTGCGAAAAAAAGCGCTATCTCGAAAAAACGCCAGACACTCCGCGATATGTTGCTTCTGCCTGCCTGCATAAGTACCTTTTGCTTAATATAGCAAACGGATTGCTGAAAACGAAAACGCAGGAGCCTCTCCGTTCTCCCCGGAAAAGGAAAAGGCACGGTGCCGGTGCAGCGTGCCTTTTCCCTGATTGTCCTGATCGCATGGGTTGCCCCTTCGCATAAGGAAGGGGCGTCACGTTCCGGTCAGATTTCGATGCCTTCCAGACGGTCTTCGAGGTCGCTGTAGATCTCCTGCAGTTTCTCGATCATGTCGGGGTCGGCGCTCCACATGCCGCGCCCGCTGGCTTCGAGCATGCGACCGACGATGTTCTTGAACGCTTTCGGGTTGACCTTCATCAGCCGTTCCCGCATTTTCGGATCCATGGCATAGGTCTGGGCGGCTTCCTTGTAGACCCAGTCGTCGACGCCCTTGGTGACGGCGTCCCAGCCAAGCATGTAGGTAAAGCGGTTGCTGATTTCCGTTGCGCCGCTGTGGCCCTGTTCGAGCATGGTTTCGAACCATTTCGGGTTGAGCAGCTTGGTGCGGAACTCCACCTTCAGCGCCTTGTCGGCGTCGTCGATTTTCACGTCGGCCGTAAAGGTCTCCACATAGTTCAGTTTCACGTTGTCGCCTTTCGGGTTGCGGCGGCGTGCGGAAAGCTGCAGTGCTCCCGACGAGGAGAAGTAGCGGTCGATATCGGAAATGCCGAACTCCGCCGAATCGACCTGCTGCACCACACGGTCCACCGTGCCGAGCAGCCCTTTGAGAATGTCGGTCTGCTGGTCGCCGTAGCGGTTGCCGCCGTAGGCGAAGCCGGTACGCTTGACGAACATGTTGTCGAGATCCTCTTCCGACTCCCATGCGGAATCCTCCACCAGCTCCTCAACCTGCGAACCGTAGGCTCCCGGAGCCTGGGTGAAGAGGCGCGAGGTGGCGCTTTCGAAGTCCTTGCCTTCGGCGATGGCAGCGTCCACATGCTTTCTGATGTGGTTCATTTCGTGCGGCTCTATGGCTTTGGCCGCGTCCTTGACCAGTTTGTCGAGATGATCGACCAGCACGCCGAAGGTGTCGCGGAAGATCGAGCTGATCTGGATAAGCACGTCGATTCGCGGTCTGCCGAGCCTTTCGAGCGGAATGAGCTGGTAGTGGCTGATCTTGCCCTGGGCGTCGTAGGCCGGTTCGGCCCCCATCAGGTGGATGATGACGGCTACCGCCTCACCCTTGCTCTTGATGGTGTCCAGGCCCCAGAGCACCTGCGCGATGGTTTCGGGATACTCGCCGCTGTTCTCCTCGCAGTGCCGTCTGATGATGGTCTCGGCAATCTGTTTGCCGCGCTTGAAGGCCAGTTCCGAAGGAATGCGCCAGGGATCGATGGCGTGGATGTTGCGTCCGGTCGGCAGAATGCCCGCGCCGTCGCGCACCAGATCGCCGCCCGGTCCCGAAGGGAGGTACTCGCCCCGGAGAGCCGAGAGGAGGCTTTTCATTTCGTTGCTGTTGTCCTGAAGGGCCACGCGCATGGCATTGCCCTCCTTCAGCGATGCGTTGACCGCTTCGGCATGCTCCTGCGAGAGTTTCGCTCCGCCGGTCAGCACGCCGAACACCGTGGTCGGGTTCGAATTGCCGAAAATGGTCTGTCCGATGAACTCCCTGGTGAGGTCGTCAACCTTTTCGCGCACCTTCATGGCCGCCTCCTCGCCCTTGCGGGCGCGGGTCGCCAGAGAGGCGTAATCGCCGTAAGTCTGGCTTTCGCCGATGGCGTGCAGAATGACCGAAGGGAGCGACTTTTCGTTGCCGCGCACCTTCAGGTACTCGATGATGGTGGTAATCTGGCTGTCCGGCAGCGGGGTCTGGCCGAACACATGCAGTGAATTGGATATCAGGCGGCTTTCCAGCTCGATCAGGTAGGTATAGAGCCTGCTGATGAAGCTGGTGAAGGTTTCGCCCTCCACGCGCGGGCAGTCGTCGGTAAGATTGAGCTGCGCGGCTTTTTCGATGATGGCCTCCTCGGTTTCCACGTCCACGATCTTTTCGAGGCCGCGTTCACGGTAGTCGTGCAGCATGTCCTTGAAGGCGGGCAGCTCCTTGTAGAGACCGGCGCGGGAAAGGGGAGGAATGTTGTGCGAAATCATGGTGGCGTAACCGCGGCGCTTGGCGATGTTCGCCTCGCTCGGGTTGTTGACCGGATAGATATAGAAGTGCGGCACCTCGCCGAGCAGCGCGTCCGACCAGCAGTCGCCGGTAACGCCGAGCTGGAGGCCGGGCATCCACTCCGCGGTGCCGTGCATGCCCACGTGGATCAGGGCGTTCGCCCCGAACTCGCGGCTGATCCAGCGGTAGAAAGAGATATACTGGTGGTGCGGCGTGTTCTCCTTGTCGAAGAGCAGGCGCATGGGATCGCCCTGTATGCCGAGGCGCGGCTGTACGCCGATAAATATCTTGCCGAGTCGGAGCCCGCCGATAAAGAGCCTGTCGGTGCCCACCGGAACGATGTCGCCGGGGAATCCGCTCCAGCGGCCCTCGATGCGCTCCCGCTCGCGATCGCTGGTGATCCGGTTATAGGTTTCGCGGTCGATCGAGAAGTTGTCCGCCTCGTGCGCCTGGATTTCGTAATCGGTCGCACGGTCGAGCATGGCCAGAAGCGCTTCGGGAGACTCCGGCAGTTCGCCGGTATCGTACCCTTCGCTCTTCAGGCGTTCGAGCATTGTATAGATGCTTTTCGGCACGTCGAGCAGTGCGGCGCTTGCCTTTTTGCCCATGCCCGGAGGATAGTCGTATACCACGAACGCAACCTTCTTGTCTTTGTTCTGAAGGGAGCGCAGGTCGGAAAATTTCTTTGCGATGCCCGAAAGCCGTTCGAGACGGTCGGGTACGGTCTGCAGGCGGCCATCCTTTACCGCGCCGAGCACCACCGGGCATACCGCGCCGTCCATTTCAGGCAGCGAGTAGGTCATGGCCGACTGCAGCGGCACGACGCCCTGCGATTTCCAGGAGTTGAAATCCTGGATGAAGAGCGGCTGGGAAACCACGTACGGAGCGTTGATCTTGCCCAGAATCTCGTCGCGCGCCGCATTCGATGCTCCCGGCGTGGTTGCGCCCGCGGGGCCGCCGACGAAGCCGAAGCCCATCATGTTGATCAGCATGTCGGGGTTGGCGTGGGTGAACCATTCGCGCGCCGCGACGTGCCCCTCCACACCCATCACGAACACCGGCAGGGGGTTGAGTCCCTTCTGTTCGATGGCGCGGATGGTGTTGTCGATATATTCCTTTTCCTGCAGGAGGTGCTTGCGGAAGAAGAGCATGGCGATGTTGCGCTTTTTCGATGCGCCCTTGTCGTGCTTGTGCAGCCACTTCTCGTAGTGGTGAAGATCTTTCAGGTACTCCGGAGCGTCCGGATGGTAGAAGCCCATGGTGGGCACCTCCTGAACTTTTTCGGCTTTTATGCCGACCTCGAAATACTCGGCCATGATGTAGTTGAACATCGAGGCGAGATTTTCGGTGGTAGGATGCATCCAGTAGGTGTACACCTGCATCCAGTTCTTGAAATCCTTTGCTTTTTTCGGGATCAGGGGCAGCATGGTGCGCATGATCTTGAGCAGCTTCATGTAGCCGTACAGCGCATCCTCGTCGCGTCCCTTCACCAGCATTTTCGCCACTTTCTTTACGATATCGGGCATGCCGCTGCCATCACCCGACACCACATAGTTGCCGACCTTCGTCATCTGCATGACCTCGGGCATCGACTCGTAGGCAAAAATCGTTTTTACCTGCGACTGCTCAATCTGCTGCTGCAGCCAGTCAGCCTGACCCTTGAACTGAATCAGGGTCGTGAAAATACAGTCGGCATTGCGGATCGATTCTGCAGTTTCAGGGTTCTGGTGTTCCAGATCCTGATCGGTCCATTGGGCAAGTTCCGCGTGAGCGCCTATTTTTTCCTTGACCTCACGCCATACCCGCTGGTTGCATTGCTCCATCCCGACAATAGCGGCGATTCTGATTTTATCGTGCATAGGATAACAAAGATGTGCTGTGATTGTGTTTTTCCAGGATTGGGAAATGTAAGAAAATCCTCCGATGAATGCTAACGGCAATTCAATCAGCAGTCGGTAGCCGGTAGTCGGTATTTCAGTCCCGTTAGGGACGGCATGTCGGTAGAAACGGGGCCTCTCCCGAAATATGGGTTTTGCGGGTGTGTCGCCGGGTTGACACCCGTCGTTACCGATATGTCGCCCCGATGGGGCTTTGAAGAGGGAGGGGATGGCGGGTTGCTGTGTCTACCGATATGGCACCCCTCCGGGGTTTGAAGAGAAGACGGCATGCCGGTATTTCAGTCCCGTAGGGACGGTATGTCGGTAGCGCAGGGTGAAACCCAGGGAGCCGCAGGGACGATATATCGGTAGAAATGGGGTACCCCCCCGAATATGGGTTTTGCGGGTGTGTCGCCGGGTTGACACCCGTCGTTACCGATATGTCGCTCCTCCGGAGCTTGAAGAGGGAGGGG
>NZ_JBAWHG010000001.1:0-29957 GCF_049593655.1 Chlorobium sp. | reverse complement strand
CAGCGCAGTGGAGGTGAGCATCCAGGAGGTGGTGCCGGTGTCGGTGACAACCTCTTCAGCTCCCCATGCCGTGCCGCTGAACAGCATTGCCGCTGCAAGCAGCAGCAATGGATACGAAAACTTTTTCGTCATAACCTGATGGTTTAGAATTACGGAAAACCTTAATATTTAAACTTTACTACATGAAAGTAGTAAATATTTAAACTCAAAACAAAAAATCGTCGAATTTTATAACAAAAAAGTAGAAAATCAGCGATTTGAAGCGATGATACCCGGAAAGAGAGGAAAAAAAGGGGGTGGATGGTGCGCGTGAAACAGAAGGAAAACTGACAGGAAAAAGGAAAAGCGCGCATTTTTTTTCACGGAAAAAACAGAACAAATGCCGATTTTACCTGTTAATACTCAAATTTCCACATACTGCCGGCTTTTTTATTTTTGAAAAGCATTGCTAATTGCGGTAAATTAGAGCATTAATTAGCCAATGGTTGGCTGATCGCGTGCAAGTAATTTGTGCCTTGGTTATTTGTCTGCGTTTCTTTTCCTAGCAATGCACATGTTTACTAGAGACTAACAATGAACATCTACATTGGCAATTTACCCTACTCCGTTACCGAAGACGATCTGCGTGATGTATTTTCCCAGTTCGGACAGGTAGACAGCTCCAACATCATCACCGACAAGTTTTCAGGCCGCTCGAAAGGGTTTGGGTTTGTTGACATGCCGAATGACAGCGAAGCTCGTGAAGCTATCGAATCCATGAACGACAAGGATCTTAAAGGCCGTACCATAAAGGTCAATGAAGCCAGGCCCCGCGAAGAGCGCCCGGCAAGAAGAGACCGTTACTGATCTATCCTTCAGAGGGGTTTTACCGGCAGCCGGACAGCGTTTTCTGCCCGGCTGTTTTTTTCCGGTCAACCGAAAGCTTTATTTGCCGAGGATAATGCCGACATCCTCGAGAAGCGACTGGAGATCCTCTTCATGCTCCACTTCATCCTGCAGTATCTGAACCGCCAGATTGTAGGTCACCGGGTCCTTCATTCCTATTTCCTGAATAATACTGTTATAGACATTGATGGCGCACTGCTCTCCGGCAATGTTCTGCTCGAGAATTTTTTTCACGAACGGATCGTCCGGAGCATCGTAGCCGCAGTTCGACCAGGTGAACCATTCCCGGGGGCTGGTTACCGGAGTGCCCCCGAGCTGGATGATCCTGGTGGTCACCATGTCGGCATGGCGCAGTTCATCGGCGGCATGCTGCAGCAGCTCGGCGATAACCGCATCTTTCATAGGGCCCTGCACCACCTTCGAGCCCAGCCAGTACTGGTAGTAGGCCAGCCATTCGTCGGCAAACGCCTTGTTGAGGAGTTCAAGTACGCGGGGAAGATGTTCCCCTACAATCGCACGTCCTCTGGTTCCCATAATGTTCTCCTTTTTCTGTTGTTTTGTGTTGAGGATTCATGAGCGCCACAAGCTCTGGCCCGCATCAGAAAGCAGGCGTCGGGCGCCCTGAAACGGATCGGTGAAAAGCACCGTTAGCTCTCATTGGCAACAAGATCCCCGAGAGCCGGACCGAGATCGGGGTGCCGGAACACGAAGCCATTGCGTTCAAGCGCTCGGGGCACGACCCTCTGGCCTTTGACGGCATAATCTGCACCCTCGCCCATCAGGAGCTGCACGGCGATTTTCGGCACAGGAATCAGCGAAGGACGTCCCATCACATGGCCAAGCTCCCGGGCGAAATCGTTCATGGTCGCCGGCTGCGGGGCCACGGCATTGACGGCGCCCTGATAACGGGAGTCGTCGAGGATTGCCAGAATGCAGTTTATCTCGTCGTCGAGATGTATCCATGAGAGGCACTGGCGGCCGGAGCCGACCGGACCGCCGATAAAGAAGCTGAACGGGGTGATCATTTTCTGCAGCATGCCCCCCTTCGTGGAAAGCACGATTCCGGTACGGAGCAGAACAAGACGGACACCGTATCCTGCCGCCGGAATCGCGGCTTTTTCCCAGTCTACGCAGATTTCCGCCAGAAAGTCGCGACCTTCAGGGGCCGATTCGTCGAGTTCAGCCGTATCGGAACACTCTTCGAACGAACCGTAATATCCGATAGCCGAAGCCGAAATGAACACCTCCGGTTTCCGCTTCGCCAGAGCGATCGCCGCAACCATGTTGTTCGTACTCTCGATGCGCGAATTGTAGCACTCCTTCTTGTGCTCCTCGGTCCACCGGGCTTCAAGCAGCGGTTTTCCGGCAAGATGAATGACCGCTCCGGCGCCATCAACGGAGGAAACCCAGTCGCCCGAAGCCAGACCTGCGTCCCAGTGCACGTAAGCCGCCGCTCCGGGAACCTTCGCCTGTGCAGCTGCCGTCGAGCGGACAAGCAGAACGACCTTTTCCCCCCGGGTGATCAGCCTGCGGGCAAGCTCGGCGCCGATTACCCCGGTTGCCCCGGTAATGACAATATGACCTTCCATAACGCAATCAGGATTTTGTGATGTCCGGCAATCCCACGACGAGATTATACCTGTCTTAAAACCTTTTTGAACTGTCAATTACCGGTAATAATTCCCGTTACGGCATCGAAAGGCGGGCATCAGCATCAAGGCATATCTGAAACGTGTGACGATCGATCAACGGGAAAGGCTGAGGGAGCGCAGAACCCGGAGTAAGGGTACATGAGGATTCCAGGCACCGACCGACGCAGCTATTCGGGCGCGCAACAACTTTTTAAAGGAACCCCTCAGCACTCTTCTCCATTGATGAGCAGCACAATCGGCCGGTCGTCTCCCAGGAGGCCGGTCACTTCCTGCGACCAGTCACGGGAGGCAACCTCGAGACGGCTGATCACATAATCCTCGAAATCGTCCAGCAGGCATTCGTCGCCGTCGAACTCTTCCTGTGAAGTGATGTTGATGAGAATGCTCGGTTCCGCCTCGTTACCCTCTCCGTACATGCCGAATTCGATGACGACGCCGCTCCCGGCGGTTCCGGCGATGGCAGCCAGCCTCCCCGTATCGACCAGCTCGCGGGCAATGCGATCCAGGTCGGAGAGTACGCCCGCAAAACGGGCGTCCTGATGAAGATCCATGCGTTTGCTCCTTTAAAGACTATTCCACCGTAACCGATTTGGCAAGATTGCGGGGACGGTCGACATTGCACCCCCTGAGCGTCGCGATATGGTAGGCAAGCAGCTGCAGCGGAATGACCGTCAGCAGCGGCATGATCGGCCCGGTCGCCTGCGGAATGTAGATGACATGCTCGGCAAGGCTGCTGATCTCCTTGTCTCCGTCATTGGCGATGGCTATAACCCGGCCTTTGCGGCTCCGCACCTCTTCGATATTGCTGAGAATCTTGGTGTAGGTGCTGTCTCTGGTGGCGATGAAAATGACCGGCATGTCTTCGTCGATCAGCGCGATCGGACCATGCTTCATCTCCGCAGCGGGGTATCCTTCGGCATGGATATAGGAGATCTCCTTGAGCTTCAGGGCTCCTTCGAGCGCGACAGGAAAATTGTAGCCGCGACCGAGGTACAGAAAGTTTTTTGCATCCTTGAAGATTTCGGCTATCGATTTGATCTGGCTGTCGAGTTCAAGGATCCGGGCGGCTTTTTCAGGCACGCGCGTCAGCTCCCTGAGATTCAGGGCGATCTCGTCGTGCGAAATGGTCCGCCCCTTGCTGAGCGCGAGGGCAAGCATATAGAGTACGATCACCTGGGCGGTAAACGCCTTGGTCGATGCAACACCGACTTCGGGACCCGCATGGGTGTACATGCCGCACAGGGTCTCGCGGGCAATGGTTGAACCCACGACGTTGCAGATGCCCATGACGAGAGCGCCCTTTTCTTTCGCGGCGCGAAGCGCGGCAAGCGTGTCGGCGGTTTCACCAGACTGGGAGATGACGATGACCACGTCGTCGGTGCCGACGATTGGGTTGCGATAGCGGAACTCGGAAGCGTAATCGACCTCTACGGGAATGCGGGCGAACTCCTCGATAAGATATTCGCCGATAAGAGCGGCATGCCAGCTGGTGCCGCAGGCGCAGATGACAATACGCCTGGCCTGCTTGAGGCGGTCGAGATAGTCCTCGATACCCCCGAGCCGCACCCTTCCTTCCTCAAGACGCACGCGCCCCCTCATGACATCGTGCATGACGTCGGGCTGCTCGAATATCTCCTTGAGCATGAAATGCTCGAATCCGCCCTTCTCTATTTCGCCAAGCTCGAAATCGAGTTCGGTAATGAGCTTCTCGGTCTCGATGTTCTCGATGGTCTTGACCGTATATCCCTCCGCCGTCACGACCGCCATCTCCCCGTCGCCGAGGTAGACCACCTTGCGGGTATGCTCGACAATCGGGGCGGCATCGGAAGCAACAAAAAACTCGTCGTCGCCAAGCCCGAGCACCAATGGACTTCCCTTGCGGGCAACGACCAGCGTTCCCGGCTCCCGGGACGAAATCACGCAGATTCCGTATGCGCCTTCGACATGCCGCAGCGCGCGGCGCACCGCCCCCTCGAGGTTCAGTGAAGGTTCATCCTTCCACATGCGGTCGATAAGATGCACCAGCACCTCGGTATCGGTAGCACTGTTGAACGTGTAGCCGTGAGAAGACAATTCGAGGCGAAGCACCGCGTGGTTCTCGATAATCCCGTTATGGATCAGCGCTATATCGCCGGCATTGTTGAGATGGGGATGGGCGTTGCGGTCGCTGGGATCGCCGTGGGTCGCCCACCGGGTGTGCGCAATACCCACCGTCGCCCCGCTGAGCAGATCGGCGCTGTCCTGCAGCGCAATTTCAAGATCACCTACGCTTCCCTTCTGCTTGACGACAGAGAGCCTGCCGTTGAGCACGGCAATACCTGCCGAATCGTAACCCCGGTATTCCAGACGCCGCAGTCCGTTCAGCAGCAGCGGAGCAGCCTCTCTTTTGCCGATATAGCCAACAATTCCACACATAAAAATTCAGTTTAATAGATGTAAGACCGCCTGGGATTTTCCGTCACGCGACAGGGACGCGGGACGCGGGACGAAAGAAAAAATGTAAAATCAATATAAATCAATATAAGGAATACGCAATCCCTGTCATCCTCGTTACTCCAGAGCCCTTTTCATGGCGTCGTGCAGGGTTCGCGCCTCCAGAGCGACCGCGGCTTCATACTCTTCGACGGATTCGAAGGATCCGGCAGGATAGATGAGGCTGCGGCTCACATTGATAACGGCGCTCTCCCTGGCCGCATCGACGCCTTCACGCACGGCATCCTCAAGCGAGCCCCCTTGGGCGCCGACCCCGGGGATAAGAAAAAAAAGACCGGGCGCACGACGGCGCAGCTCGCCAAGCAGACCGCTCTTGGTGGCGCCGACCACCACACCGGCGTTGCCTGCCTGCTGCCACAGTCCGACCTTCTCAAGCACGGCCTCGTAAAGTGGCCTGCCGTCGTGCAGCCGCTGCTCCTCGAAATCGCGGGAGCCCTCGTTCGAAGTGAGGCAGAGCACGAAAACAAGCTTTTCGGTATAGGAAAAAAAGGGTTCAAGGGAGTCGAAGCCCATATAAGGCGCAACCGTAACGGCATCGAAAGGCCAGTGTTCAAAAAATGCCTGGGCATATTTTCTGCTGGTATTGCCGATATCCGCCCTCTTGGCGTCGGCGATGGTCATGCACTCCGCAGGTATCTCGCCGAGAGTATGCTCCATGTCTCGAAGCCCCTGGATGCCCCGAGCCTCATAAAACGCCGTATTGATCTTGTAGGCTACGGCAGACTCTCTGGTTGCCCTGATCACGGAACGGTTGAATGCCTGCACCGGGTCGGCCATGCGGGAGAACACCCCCGGAATTTTCTCGGGATCGCTGTCGAGGCCGACACACAGGAGAGACTTCGTTGACGATATCCTCCGGTTTGCTTTCTGACGCGCAGCACTCATTTCGCCTTTCTCCGTTTGCTTCACATGAAAAAATTGGTTTCCTTGTCCGTTTTGCCCATGCCGACCGCTCAAGGCCCCCGTCCACGGGCAGGCCTGAAACTTATAGCCCCTGACGGACATTGTACGTTCGGGTAATATATCAATATGTTTTTTACGGTATGCTTCATTAAATGGAAGAATCCCGTAAATTAACTGACTGAAACAACCCGATACGGCTGCCGCACACCGAGCCCTGTTTATTATAACCATGATTGACGATTAATGGCAAAGAACCTGTTCAAACCTTCAAATCCATACAGAAACGAACCGGAAAACAACGAACGACGCCCCAAATTCTCCATACTGTACTATGTGATGGTGATTCTGCTGCTGATAGGCATCCAGCTCGCTTTTTTCTGGTCCGGCTCATCGGTGGAAATCCCATACAGCACCTTCCGCAAATATATTGCAGAGAACAAGCTTGAATCGGTAAAAATCTCTCCGGAGAGAATCTACATCAAGCTGAAACCCGACGCGAAAAGCGCCGTTCCCGCACCCGAACCCTCCAGGGAAAAGCCGGAAATGCTTCTGCCCGGTTCATCGGACAAGTCCGGAGAGCTTTTCGTTACGCCCGTCCGCGACGAGCAGCTTGTCGAGCTGCTCGAAAGCAAGGGAATAAAATATCAGGGCATGCCGAGCAACACCTGGCTGGGTGAACTGCTGCAGTGGATCCTCCCCTTCGCCCTTCTGATCGGCATCTATTTCTTCGTTTTCCGCCGCATGGGCGGACCGGGTTCGCAGTTCATGAACATCAGCAAGAACAAGGCGGCTCTCTACGAAAACCTCGACGAACACACCCGCATCACCTTCAAGGATGTGGCCGGCCTCGACGAAGCGAAAGCCGAAGTCATGGAGGTCGTCGATTTCCTCAAGGACCCGAAAAAGTACACGAAACTGGGAGGCAAGCTGCCCAAGGGAGTGCTGCTGGTAGGCCCTCCGGGTACAGGGAAGACCCTTCTGGCAAAAGCCGTCGCCGGCGAGGCCGAAGTGCCGTTCTTCAGCATCAGCGGCTCCGACTTTGTGGAAATGTTCGTGGGCGTCGGTGCCGCAAGGGTACGCGACCTGTTCCGCCAGGCCAAGGAAAAAGCTCCCTGTATCATCTTTATCGACGAGATCGACGCCGTTGGCCGAAGCCGTGGCAAAGGCGCCATGATGGGCGCCAACGACGAACGCGAGAACACGCTCAACCAGCTTCTGGTTGAGATGGACGGCTTTGCGACCGACAAGGGTGTCATTCTCATGGCGGCAACCAACCGCCCTGACGTACTCGATTCGGCGCTGCTGCGCCCAGGCCGCTTCGACCGGCAGATCATGGTAGACAAGCCCGACCTGAAAGGGCGCATCGATATTTTCAAGGTGCACACCAAGAACCTGTCGCTCGCTCCCGACGTGAACCTGAAAGCCCTCGCATCGCAGACCCCCGGATTCGCCGGAGCTGAAATAGCCAATGCCGCCAACGAAGCCGCCCTGCTGGCCTCGCGCCGTGAGAAGCAGAGTATCGAAATGAAAGACTTCGAAGATGCCATCGAACGGGTTGTCGCAGGACTTGAAAAGAAAAACAAGGTCATCAATCCGCGCGAGCGACAGATCGTGGCCTACCACGAGGCCGGCCACGCCATCGTGAGCTGGATGATGCCGGAAAACGACCCCGTGCAGAAAATATCGATCGTGCCCCGAGGCATGAGCGCGCTGGGCTACACCATGAACATCCCGCTCGAGGACCGTTACCTCATGACGAAGAGCGAGCTCTTCGCGCGCATCTGCGGTCTGCTCGGAGGACGCATTGCCGAACAGATCATCTTCAGTGAAATCTCGACCGGCGCCCAGAACGACCTCGAAAAAATCACCGGCATAGCCTACAACATGGTGCTGGTATACGGCATGAGCGACCGGATCGGCAACCTCTCCTACTACGAGAGCAACAACCCCTACTCCGGAGGCCCCGGCATCGACAGAAGATACAGCGAAGATACCGCCCGGCTGATCGACAGCGAGGTCAACGCAATTGTCGAGCAGGCCCGCCAGCGCGTTACCGACCTGCTCACCACCAACCGGGACAAGCTCGAGGCCCTTGCAAAAGAGCTGCTCGGCAAAGAGATGCTGCAGTACTGCCAGATCGAGGAGATCCTCGGCAAAAGGCCCGAGGGCAGTTACCCCTCCCATCTGCATACGGACTGCAGCGGCAACGGGGCCGTTCATGAATCCCCGGAAGAGCAGGAAAAAAGCGACATGAGCGAAACCGAACGGCAGGAACTTGAAGCCGCCGTGGCACGGCTGAAAGAAAAACGCCCGCCTGAAAACTGAGAACCGTTCGACAGCGATGACCAGAAAAGTACATCTTGTCGTTTCCGGACTTGTGCAGGGGGTAGGGTTCAGAATGTTCATCGAACGTTCGGCAAAAGAGCTGCATCTTGCGGGCTGGGTGAGAAACCTCGCCGACGGAACCGTGGAAATAGAAGCCGAAGGACCGGAGAGCCTGATCGAAGAGCTGATAAAACGGGCCGGAACCGGCCCTGCGAGGGCACAGGTTCGCGGAATCAGGAAAAGGGAACTCCCGCCTGGCGCTCCACCGGAAGGGTTCTCGGTTATTTTCTGAACTTACGGGCGGAAACGGGGCGGCTGAACGCAAAAAGGCAGGTCTTGGCCTGCCTTTTCGATCCATGATTGGGGTGGGTCCCGAGGGATTCGAACCCCCGACCTACTGGGTGTAAACCAGTCGCTCTAACCAGCTGAGCTAGGAACCCGCTTGAGGGGCACTATTATACGATATTTTTCTTTCAATGCAAAAAGAAAACCCGGTCGGCAGGAAGGTGAAACCCGGCCCGATTTGTAAGCCTTTATGAAAAAGCATAAATTCAGGCCGGCATTGTAACCGAAAATCCGGAAACATCTTAAAAAAAACCATGAAATCATTATCCATCCTCGGAAGTACCGGCTCAATCGGACTCAGCACTATCGATGTTGTGAGGCAGCACCCCGACAAGTTCACGATTACCGGTCTTGCGGAAGGCCACGATGTCGGTCTTCTGGCCGAACAGATCAGTGAATTCAGGCCAGAGGTGGTTTCGGTACGGGATGAAGCGGCAGCAGCGAAACTTCGCGATCTCCTCGGGGACCACAAGCCGGAAATCTTTCACGGCATCGAAGGAGCAGCAACCGTTGCCGCCGCCGAAGGTTCGGATATGGTTGTTTCCGCTATTGTCGGCGCAGCCGGGCTGGTGCCGACCGTCAGCGCAATCAAGGCCGGCAAGCATATCGCCCTGGCCAACAAGGAAACCCTTGTCGTTGCCGGACAGCTTGTCTCCGATCTGGTAAAAAAGCACAACGTCCAGCTGCTTCCGGTCGACAGCGAGCACTCCGCGATCTTCCAGTCCCTTGCCGGTCACCGCACCGAGGATATCGAGCGCATCATCCTGACGGCTTCCGGCGGTCCGTTCCGCAAAACTCCTGCCGAAGAGCTGAAGCTTGCCGGCCCCGAACAGGCGCTCAAGCATCCGCAGTGGACGATGGGCGCAAAAATCACCATCGATTCGGCAACGCTCATGAACAAGGGTCTCGAGGTTATCGAGGCGCACTGGCTTTTCAACATGCCGGCAGAAAAGATCGGCGTGGTTGTGCATCCGCAGAGCATCATCCACTCGATGGTCGAGTATATCGACGGATGCGTGATCGCACAGATGGGCGTGCCGGACATGCGCGCGCCGATCGCCTATGCCCTGGCCTGGCCGGAACGCTGCGGAACAGGCATCGGCAGGCTCGACCTGGCAAAAATCGGCACCCTGACCTTCGAGGAACCAGACATGGAGCGGTTCCCCGCGCTGCGCCTGGCGTTCGACGCCCTCAAGGCGGGACGCACCTACCCGGCCGTGCTGAATGCCGCAAACGAAATCGCCGTTGCGGCGTTTCTCGATAAAAAAATCGGCTTTACCGCCATCGCCGAAACGGTCGACAAAACCATGCAGGCCCATGAAGCCTTCCTGCCGGTCGAACTCGACGAATACCTGCAGGCCGACCGCTGGGCCCGTGAAACCGCAAAAAAGATCATCGGTTAGAAACCCCGGACGATAACCGGTGAATCATGATTATGTTCCGGTGCCCCGCACAGACGGGGCGCCCCTTTTATTACAAAACGGCATCGCTGTACTATTGTCGCCTGAAGCAATCGTGCTCAGAAGCAGATACACAGAGATGCCCAGAAACGATTGATAGACTATGGACGTCCTGAACACCACATTTTTTTTCATTGTAGCCATATTCATTCTGGTCACCGTGCATGAACTGGGGCACTTTCTTACGGCGAAGCTTTTCGGCATGAGGGTCGATAAATTCTATATCGGTTTCGACTTCTTCAACCTCAGGCTCTGGAGAAAGAAAATCGGGGAAACGGAGTACGGCGTCGGGGTGTTCCCGCTCGGCGGCTACGTCAAGATCGCCGGAATGGTGGACGAGAGCCTCGATACCGCATACCAGGCGTCGGAACCCGAACCCTGGGAGTTCAGGGCGAAACCGGTCTGGCAGCGCCTGATCGTGCTTGCCGGCGGCGTATTCATGAACCTGGTGCTTGCCGCCGCAATCTTTATCGGCGTGACTCTCGTGCTCGGAGAATCGAGAACCACGGTCGACAACCCGGTCTATATCGAAAAGGGTTCCGTCTTCGCATCCATGGGCATGGAGACGGGCGACCGACTGGCGGCAGTCAACGGCAGAGCGGTCGAAAGCTGGGAGGAGGCGCTCGATCCCGCATCGTTCACCGCCCCGTCGCTGAGCTACACCGTGCTTCGCGACGGCAGACGCCTGACCATCTCCGCGCCGTCAAACATCCTTTCGAAGCTTAACGAGAACCAGGCGCTCGGCATTCGTCCGGTCATGCCTCCGGTTATCGACGACGTGCTTGCAAACGATCCGGCGGCAAAAGCCGGCATAAAGCCGGGAGCGCTCATCACAGCCATCGACGGCAAACCGGTTTCGGACTGGAGCGAGGTAGTTTCCATCATCTCCGCACATGCGGGAAAACCGCTCTCCATCACCTGGAAATACCTTGAACCGGTTCCCGGCAAAGCCACCGATCCGAAAGAGATTCTCGCTTCGGGCCGCAGCGTCGTAACCGAAGTCGTACCGACGCCGGCGGGAAAAATAGGCATCGCGCTCCGTCAGACCCTCGATACCGAACGCATAAGCCTGAACGTTTTCCAGTCGATCGCCAGCGGCACCATGCAGACCTGGAAAATGAGCGCCATGACCGTACAGGGATTCGCACGAATCTTCACCGGGCAGGAGGACTTCCGCAAATCGCTGGGAGGACCGGTGAAAATCGCAAAAATCGCCGGGCGCAGCGCCGAGCAGGGCCCGCTCAGCTTCCTCTACTTTCTGGCCGTGCTCTCCATATCGCTGGCAATCATCAACATCCTGCCCGTTCCGGCGCTCGACGGCGGCCAGTTCGTCATGAACGCCATCGAGGGAATCATCCGCCGCGAAATACCTTTCGAGGTGAAAATGCGCATTCAGCAGGTCGGCATGGCGCTGCTTCTGACGCTCTTCGGCTACATTCTCCTGAACGACATCATCAACCCCTGAACCGAAAACGCAAGAGAGGGCGGGAGAATAAACAACCATGTTTGACAAACTGCAGGCCATCAAGGAAAAGCATCTCGATCTCGAGCAGCAGCTGGCCGACCCGGCTGCCGCATCCGACCAGAACCGCTTCAGAAAGCTCAACAAGGAGTACAGCGACCTGCGCGAGATCGTTCACGCTTTCGACCGGTACAGCCTTGCCCGAAAGCAGCTCGAGGAGTCGCGTGAACTGCTCGCCAGTGAAAACGACCCCCAGATGCGGGATCTCGTCCAGGCGGAAATAGGCGACCTGCAGGAGCAGCTCCCCCTGCTCGAACAGCAGCTGAAGGTGCTCCTGCTTCCGAAAGACGAAGCCGATTCCCGAAACGTGATCATCGAAATCCGGGCCGGAACCGGAGGGGACGAAGCTGCGCTGTTTGCCGCGGATCTCCTTCGCATGTACCAGCGCTATGCCGAGCGGCAGGGCTGGAAATGCGTCGTACTCGACTATACCGAGAGCTCCGTGCCCGGCGGGTTCCGCGAGGTGACGCTCGAAGTCAGCGGCCATGACGTGTTCGCGACCATGAAATACGAAAGCGGCGTCCACCGGGTGCAGCGGGTTCCCGACACCGAAACCCAGGGTCGCATTCATACCTCGGCAGCCAGCGTGGCGGTTCTGCCCGAAGCCGAAGAGGTCGATGTGGAGATCCGCCGCGACGACCTGCGCTTCGACACCTACCGGAGCGGCGGCAAGGGGGGCCAGAACGTCAACAAGGTCGAGACCGCCGTCAGAATCACCCACCTGCCCACCGGCATTGTTGCCGCCTGCCAGGAGGAGCGTTCGCAGCTGCAGAACAAGGAGCGGGCCATGACCATGCTCCGCACGAAACTCTACGACATCCAGCTTGCCGAGCAGCAGCAGCAGCGCGCCGACCTGCGCCGGTCGATGGTAACCACCGGCGACAGGAGCGCAAAAATCAGAACCTACAACTATCCCCAGTCGCGGGTGACCGACCATCGGATCGGATTCACCAGCCATGCGCTGCCGCAGATCATGCAGGGGGAGATCGGCGACATCATCGAAGCCCTGAAGCTGCACGACCAGACCGCGCGCCTGCAGGCGGAAATGATCTGAGGAAACCGGCCGGGCGCACCTGAAATATGTTACCGGGATATATTATTGCGCTATTGTCGTTATATTTATAAATCAGGGAACCCCCTCCCTGCATGAATCAGCCAGAAACAACTACAGAGAGGAAAACGGCCGTCGAACGCGCCGCAGAGGGAGAGCACCGGTAATGGAAATGGAAGCCACAGGCAAAAGCAGAGGTGAATGGATTTTTCACGGGGAGTTCGACCGTACGGTCAGCTACCTCTCCGACCAGTCGAAGATTCTCGGCTTCAATCCCTTCTGCCACAAGGTCGAAAAGACCGCCGAAGAGAACATCTTCCGGTGGCATTTCAGGGTCACCGATCCCCAGAACAACCCTTTCGACGTGATCTTTTATGTCGAGCAGTCCGAAGAGCTGCTGGTGGAACTGCCCGAGCATCTCGAAGGAACCGGTCCCGACGAACTGACCGAGGAGATGATTCACCTCTACACGGTAGGCAAGAAAATCCGCTGGCACCACCATCCGCCCTCGCAGCCGGTCGACGACCCGAAAAACTACCTCTTCGAAGGCAAGGCCTTTGCCGACATGGATGTCCGCCCGATGGAGACGGACAAAACAAGGGTGCATTTCGACCTGAAAATCGATGTACGGTTCGTGCTCTATCCGGCATTCCGCATCATCCCCGAACAGATTATCCGCGCCATGACCAACGCCGGCATGTCGATGATCATGCAGACGGCGACCAACAGGATGTTTCACTGCATAGCAAAGGATTTCGGCCATGTCCATCACGCATGAAAACACCCGCCCGATGAGTTTTCACAGGCTGGCGGCGGAGCGGTGCAGCATCCGCAGCTTCGAGAAGCACCGGCCGCTTCCGGAAGATGTGATGAAGCGGATCCTCGATGCCGGAAGGCTCGCTCCCTCGGGAAAGAACCTGCAGCCATGGAGCTTCATCGTGGTCAGCTCCCCCGGAATGCTTGAAAAGATCTACCCCTGCTACCCGCGCGACTGGATACAAAGCGCGCCCCATCTGCTCATCGTGAAAGGCCGGCGCAGCGAAGCGTGGGTGCGCCGGAAGGACGGCTACAGCTCGCTGGAGACCGATCTGGCCATCGCCATGGACCACATGATCCTTGCCGCGGCATGGGAAGGGGTGGGCAGCTGCTGGATCGCCGCCTTCGACCGCGACATCCTCTACCAGGCACTCGGGCTTACGGACGACGAAGCGATTTTCGCCTTCACTCCCCTCGGCTATCCGGCCCCCGACGCCCGGCCGGTGCCGAAGACCCGGAAATCCCTCGAAGAGGTTGCGGTGTTCCTGTAAAAGAAAAGCGGCAACGCCATCGCACAGCAACAAATCCACGTCAGTGATCCGGCAACGCCCAGAGCGGGGTGGCGCTGCCGATATTCCCGCCCTGCCGGCAGGTAAAAACAGGTGCGGCGGATTTCGTATTTTTCCTGCACCACGGGATGAAAAATTTCACTTCTTGCATGAGAATCCGTAAGTTCGATGCATGAACCGTCAACTTTTACTGGGAGCCGAAGCTGCAGCGCTCGGCGCTCTCGACGCCGGAATATCGGGCGTCTATGCCTACCCCGGAACTCCTTCGACCGAAATAACCGAATACATCCGGAAAAGCCCTGAAGCCGCTCTGCGCGGCGTGCGCTCCTCCTGGTCGGCAAACGAAAAAACCGCCTTCGAAGCCGCGCTCGGCATGGCCTATGCCGGAAAGCGCACGCTCGTGGCCATGAAGCATGTCGGGCTCAACGTCGCCGCAGACGCCTTCATCAATTCCGCCATTACCGGGGTAAACGGGGGGCTGGTGCTCGCCGTCGCCGACGATCCGTCGATGCACTCGTCGCAGAACGAGCAGGACAGCCGCTTCTACGGCCGTTTCGCCATGGTGCCGGTCCTCGAACCCGCCTCGCAGCAGGAGCTGTACGACGCCGCGCGCTACGCCTTCGACCTTTCGGAATCGGTAAAGCTCCCGGTGATGCTGCGCCTGACCACCCGGCTGGCCCATTCACGCGCGGGAGTCGTCCGGGCCCCGCAGCACGCCGAGAATCCGCTGCATGCGCTCCTCGAGCCTGAACGCTATGTGCTGATGCCGCAGAATGCCCGAAAACAGTACAACCTGCTGCTCGGCAAACAGAAAAACCTCGAACGGCTTTCCGAAGAGTCCCCGCTGAACCGCATGGTTCCCGGAACGTTCCCGGTCGGCGTACTGGCCTTCGGCATCGCCTATAACTACGCCATGGAGGTGCGCGAAACGTTCGGCATCGACGTTCCGATCCTCAAAATCGGCCACTACCCGCCTCCCGGAAGGCAGATCGGGGAGCTGTTCGAAAGCTGCCGGAGCGTACTGGTGGCCGAGGAAGGTTATCCGGTCTACGAGGAACTGCTCAGGGGGTGGTTCAACGACCGGAACATCCGCGGACGCATGGACGGCACCCTGCCGCGCGCCGGCGAGCTCGATACCGGACTCATGGCCAGAGCCCTCGGCGTAACGCTGCCGGAACCGGCGCCGGTTCCGGCGATCGTGGCGAACCGTCCGCCTGAACTCTGCAGGGGATGCGGACACCGCGACCTCTTCGAAGCGCTGAACCGGGTCATGGAGAGCTTCGAAAACCGGCATGTCTTTTCAGACATCGGCTGCTACACGCTCGGAGCCCTGCCCCCCTTCAACGCCATCCACACCTGCGTCGATATGGGCGCGTCGATAACCATGGCCAAAGGCGCCGCTGACGGCGGCCTGCGCCCCGCAGTGTGCGTGATCGGCGACTCCACCTTTACCCACTCCGGCATGACCGGCCTGCTCGACGCCGTCAACGACCGCACGCCCGTTACGGTCATCATTGCCGATAACGACACCACGGCCATGACCGGCGGCCAGGACTCGGCGGCGACCGGCACGCGGCTTCACGCGATCTGCCTCGGGCTCGGCGTGGAGGAGGCGCATATCAGAACGATCATCCCGCTGAAGCCGCATCTCGGGGAGAACATCGCCGTCCTGAGCCAGGAGATCGCCTACGAAGGGGTATCGGTCGTGCTTGCCCGGCGGGAATGCATCGAGAGCGCCGCACGCAGAAAACGCAGCAAAAACCCGAAATCCGTCAATCCGTAAGCACCCATGCAGAACAACATCATTCTGGCCGGAGTAGGCGGGCAGGGCATTCTCAGCATCGCGGCGGTCATCGACCTTGCGGCACTGCATTGCGGCCTCCACATCCGCCAGGCCGAAGTGCACGGCATGAGCCAGCGGGGAGGCGCCGTTCAGTCGCACCTGCGGATTTCCGACCGCGAAATCCACGCCGATCTGATCACCGTCGGCCGCGCCGACCTGATCGTCTCCGTCGAACCGCTCGAGGCGCTGCGTTATCTCCCCTTTCTGGGACCCGGTGGCCGCACGGTCACGGCAATCGAGCCGTTCGTCAACATGCCCGACTATCCACCCATCGAAGCCGTCATCGCCGAACTGCGCCGGACCGCCGAACCCCTGCTGGTCGACGCCGCCGCCCTGGCCCGTGAAGCCGGCAGCCCGAGAACTTCGAACATGGTCATGCTGGGGGCTGCCGCTCCGTTCACCGCACTCGATCCGTCGCAGCTCGAAGCCGCCATCGAAAAGATCTTCGAGGCTAAAGGAGAGGATACGGTAGCCATGAACATCAGGGCTTTCCGCAAAGGACTTGCTTTATCTCAACCATAACCGACAGTCACATGATCTGGAACGAGCATCACGAATGCATGGAACGCGAAGAGCTCCGGAAACTTCAGGGCGAACGGATCAGAGCCATGGTCGAAAGGGTCTATTTCAACGTGCCCTTCTACCGCCGCAAACTGCAGGACATGGGCATCGAGCCCGGCGACATCCGCACGATCGACGACCTGCAGAAGCTGCCCTTCACCACCAAGCAGGACCTGCGCGACAACTACCCGTTCGGACTCTTCGCCGTACCGCAGCAGGAGATCGTGCGGCTGCACGCATCGAGTGGCACGACCGGAAAATCGACCGTCGTGGGCTACACCCATAACGACATCCTCATGTGGAGCGAAGTGGTTGCCCGCTCGCTTACCATGGCCGGAGTCTCCGGATCGGACATCATTCAGGTCGCCTACGGATACGGTCTCTTTACCGGCGGACTCGGGCTGCACTACGGCGCGGAAAAAATAGGAGCTTCGGTCATTCCCATCTCCGGCGGCAACACGAAAAAACAGCTGCAGCTCATGGAGGATTTCGGTTCGACGGCAATCGCCTGTACGCCCTCCTATGCAGCCTACCTCGGCGAAGCGCTCATCGAGGAGAAAATCGACCGGAAAAACATAAAACTCAAAGCCGGCATTTTCGGCGCCGAACCCTGGACCGAAGAGATGCGCGCCCAGATCGAACAGCTCCTCGGCCTGAAAGCCTACGATATCTACGGCCTCAGCGAGGTGATCGGACCCGGCGTATCGATGGAGTGCTCGTGCCAGAACGGCATGCACATTTTCGAAGACCATTTCATTCCGGAAATCATCAATCCCGAAACCGGCGAACTCCTTCCCTACGGGGAGCTCGGTGAACTGGTCTTTACTCCGGCAACGAAAGAGGCGATGCCGCTCCTCCGTTACCGCACGCGCGACCTGACCCGCCTGCACGCCGAACCGTGCCAGTGCGGCCGCACGCTGGTACGCATGGAAAAATGCGTGGGACGTTCGGACGACATGCTCATCATCCGGGGCGTCAACGTCTTCCCGTCGCAGATCGAGTCGGTTCTGCTTGAGATGAACGAAACCAAACCGCACTACCTTCTGGTGGTCGATCGCGAAAACAACCTCGACGTCCTTGAAATCCAGGTCGAGGTCGAAGAGCAGTTCTTTTCCGACGAGGTGAAGGAACTCGAGGAGCTGCGCCGGCGCATCCACGCCAATATCGCCAGTCTGCTGGGCCTCAGCGCTTCCATAAGGCTGGTCGAGCCCGGCACGATCGAGCGCAGCATGGGCAAGGCGCAGCGGGTTCTGGACAAACGCAAACTCACATAACCCTGAAGGAGGACGCCATGATCATCAAGCAGTTATCGGTCTTTCTCGAAAACCGGACAGGGCGGCTGACCGAACTGACCGGCATACTGGCCGAACACGACATCAACATATCGGCGTTCAGCATCGCCGATACCGCCGATTACGGCATCCTGCGCATGATCGTCGGAAAGCCCGAACAGGCCGCTGAAGTGTTGCGGAACCGCGGCTTCGCCGTCAAAATAACCGACGTGGTCGGCATGATCGTACCGCACCGGCCCGGAGGCCTGCACAAGGCGCTGCAGATCATTTCCGACAGCAACATAACCATCGACTACATGTACGCCTTCGCTTCCGGAGAGTGCAAGGCGACGGTGGTCATCAGGGCGGACTCCCTTGAAAACATCATCAGGGTTCTGCAGGAGCACGAAATGGAGCTGCTGCAGCAGGGCGACGTCTACCAGATATGAAAAAAAGGGCCTGAAGATCGCAGCGCGCCAAAGGAAAGGGAAAGCAAAAAAATCAGCAATGCCAGGATTCTCACAATCGGTTTCATCATTCCGCTCCTCTGAAATCAGGGAGCTGATGAGCCTGGCCTCGAAGCCGGGCATCATCTCGTTCGCCGGGGGCATGCCCGACAACAATCTCTTTCCCGTCGACGAGATCGAAGAGCTTTTCCGGAATCTCGACAGCCGGACCCGACAGACAGCCTTTCAGTACGGGCCTACGCCCGGCCTGCCCTCCCTGCTCGAGTCGCTGGGCGGTTTTCTCGAAAAGAAAGGGCTTCCGGTAAAGAAAAACCGCCTGATGATCACTACCGGATCACAGCAGGCCCTGAACCTCCTGGCCAACGTCTTCATCGATCCCGGCGACAGGGTGCTCGTCGAAAACCCCTGTTTCATCGGAGCGCTCTCCGCATTCCGCTCATGCCGGGCCGAACTCAAAGGCATCGCCGTGGACAGCGAGGGGATCGACGCCGGAGAGCTGCTGATGGAAACCGGAAAGAGCCCGAAAGCGAAGTTCCTCTACATCACGCCCTACTTCCACAACCCCGCAGGCATCCTCTACAGCGAATCCCGAAAACAGGAACTGATCGGGGTCCTCGAGGGAAAGGACATCCCGCTCATCGAGGATGACGCCTACGGCGACCTCTGTTTTCACGAGAAGGACCGCCCGCAGCTCAGGCCGCTGAAGGCTATCGACCCGGAGGGCATCGACATCTGCTATACCGGTTCGTTTTCGAAAATCCTCGGGCCGGGCCTGCGGCTCGGCTGGCTGCTCGCCCCGGAACCCATAGCCTCGAAATGCGAACTGCTCAAGCAGTCCGCCGACGCCTGTTCGCCCAGCTTCACGCAGGTGCTTGCCGACGCGTTCATCCGCTCGGGAAAAATTTACCCCTACATCGAAAAGGTCCGCCTCGAATACAAGACGAGGGCCGAAGCCATGAGCGCCGCCCTCCGGGAGCACCTTCCCGGTTATGTCCGCTGGAACGAACCCTCGGGAGGGTTCTACATCTGGCTGAACCTGCCCGAAAGCGCCGACGCGTCGGAAATCATGAAAAAAAGCATCGAGGGAGGCGCGGTATTCGTTGCGGGAAAAACCTTCGATCCCGACGGTATGAAAAACAACGCCCTGCGGCTTTCGTACTGCAACAACACCCCGGAAGAGATCGGGCGGGGCATTCCTGTCGTCGCGGATGCCATAAGAGCGGTCTGCGGATGAGCCGTGCGGCTCAGGGGAACGGGAGATAACGGACAGCGGCCCGTTTTTTCAGCACCGCCTTTCCGGGGTTACACCCCGGGCTGCAGGCCTGTCGCCCCTGCGAAGCTGCAGCCTTCCGACCGCCTGCTACCCGTACTTTTTCTTCAGCCCCAGCTTGTCGATGCGCGAGTAGAGGGTTTTCGGATGCATGCCGAGCCGTTCGGCCGCACCGCCCTCGCCGCTCACCCGGCCTCCGGAGCGCTGCAGTGCGTCGAGTATCAGCTCCCGCTCGAGCAGCACCATCTCCGACTCGAAATCGCGCATGCTCCTGACCGGTCCTACAGCTCCCGACGCCGCTGCGGCAGATTCCGGAGAGAGAATCGAGGAAAAATCGAGTGAAGGCCCTTCGGAGACGATCACCGCCTGCTCGACAATATGGGCGAGTTCCCGGATATTGCCTTTCCAGTCGCGGGCCTCGAGCCGCAGAAGATCGCTCTGGCGGAAGGGCAGCTGCGGACGGCCGAATTCGCGAGCGTAACGCGCAGCGAAGTGCGCGGCAAGCAGGGCGATATCTTCCCGGCGCTCCCGAAGGGAGGGAATGGCGAGCGGAAACACGTTGAGCCTGAAGTAGAGATCTTCGCGGAAGCGGCCCGCGGCGACCTCGCCTTCGAGATCGCGGTTCGTGGCGGCGATCACCCTGACGTCCACCGCGATGACCCGACTGCCGCCGATCCGCTCCAGCTCTCGCTCCTGCAGCACCCTGAGCAGCTTGGCCTGCAGTTCCAGCGGCAGCTCGCCGATCTCGTCGAGAAAAATCGTGCCTCCGGATGCGAGTTCGAACTTGCCGATCCTGCGCTCCGTCGCGCCGGTAAAACTCCCCTTCTCGTGCCCGAACAGCTCCGACTCGATCAATGCCGCAGGAAGCGCGGCGCAGTTCACCTTGACCATCATCCGGTCCCGTCGGGGAGAAAGATGGTGAATGGCACGGGCAAACAGCTCCTTTCCCGTACCGGTTTCACCCTGGATGAGAACGGTCGCATCGGTCGGGGCCACCTGGCTTACCCTGCGCAGTACCGCCGCAAGCGGAGCGCTCCGGCCGATAATCTCCTCGAAATCGTGCGCACCCGTGATCTCCTCGATCAGCAGCGTCCGCTCGCCCTCCAGGCGACGTCGCAGCTCGTCGATCTCCTCGTAGGCAAGGTAGTTCTGCAGCGCAAGCGAGAGCTGCGGCACGATCATGCCGATCGTCTGCAGATCGTGCTCGTCGAAAGCCCTCGATGTATTGGAAATGATCAGGCCCGCACGGCTTCCCGGAGACTCCCAGAGCCCGGCGCTGATGACCGAACAGACGCCGAGCCTGTCGCGCACGAGTGCGACAAGCCGGTACTGCCGGCAGAGCTGGTCGAAATCCTCTCCGGAATAACAGCCCGGTCTGGTGATGAGGGCAAAGCTCTCCCTGGCGATCTCCCTGAAATCCGATACGCCGAGATGATCGTAGGAGAGCATGGGCGAAAATCCTCCGTCGGGTTCCCGCATGAAATTATCGAACACCCGGTAATCGCCGTCGCTCTGCATGACCCGTATACCGAGAAAGGTGCAGGGAACCAGCCGGTCGATCTGCTCGCAGACGGCAAGCATCATCCGGCTGCGGTCCCTTATGGTGAGCAGCGCATTGTTCACGGCAAGCTGCATGGCCGTCTCGGCTTCGCGCTGCCGGAGCTCCTCATAGGCCAGGGCGTTGCTGACGGCCACGGCAATGGGCGATGAGAGGGTGGAAAGCAGCTCCTTTTCACCATCCGACCAGTTTTTCTCCTGCTTCGAAACGAAGTTCAGAAACCCGATCACCTTGCCGCCGGAACGAAGGGGCGAGAGCACCACCTGCCGCAGGCCGAGATCGTACAGCATACCCGGAACATGGAGATCAGCAGGATAGCGGTTGATCTCACCCTCTATGGAGATCACCGAGACGGCTGTATCGCCAAGGTGCGGCTCGATCCACGAACCCGCGACCGGCCGCTTTTTGCGCTGGACGGTATCGGGAAGCTCGAAACGCAGCATCTCGAAAAACACATTGATATGTCGCCGGTCGCGGTCGAAGGTGATAATGACGGCCGAATCGAATTCGAAAACGAGGCGAAGCTTGTCGGTCACCGTACGGAACAGCTCCTGCGGGTCGCGGATCGAACCTACGGCATCGCTGATATACTGCATCAGCGAACTGGCTTCGTGCATGGACTCAATCGGCATCGGTATCCTGGTTTCGATCTGGCTATTCCTGAAAATCAGGAACACAAAATACAGAATATTCTGAATTTTTCAGAAAACAAACAAACGGGCAAGGTAAAGGGTTCCTCCGGAAGGCCCCGCCAGCATTGCTCCTGAAGGTTTTCAACCCTTCGCACGATTTCCGGCACATGAATTGCCTGTAAAAAACTCAGGGCAGTATCCGGCCTCGGCCGGCAATGCGCGACTGCGCAACCATTTTGAAAACAAAAGCACCGATGAAGAAGAAGCTGATTCGATATACCGGCATGGCCGCGGCGGCACTGATGATCGCCCTTCCGTTCCGGCTCGAAGCCGCCGGGGAGAGTGCCGCCCGGCCGCTCACGCTTGAAGAAACCATACGGCTGGCCAGGGAGCACAACCCGTCGCTGAAAGCCGCAGCAGAGGAGGTCAATGCCGCGGATGCCCGCATCCGGCAGCAGCAGAGCGCTTATTATCCGCAGATAACGGCCAGCGCCGGTTACCGCTATATCGACCCGGTATCCGAAATGGGCTTCGGCGGGGGAGAGCCGATACAGTTCATGCCGAACGACAACTACGAGGCGAAAATCACCGCAAAGGCGACCCTGCTGGATTTCGGCAAGAGGGGTAACGAGGTCGATATCGCCCGGGCAGGGAAAAACGCCGCGAGCCATACGCTCGATATCGCCCGGCGCGACATCTCCTACCAGACGGTGGAGATCTTCTACGGCATTCTTTTCCTTCGCGAAAGCATACGCGTCGAGGAGAAGGAGATAACCGCCCTGAGAAAAGCATTCGACTATACCTCGAAACGCTACCAGGCCGGCACGGCAACCCGCTTCGACGTGCTTTCGACCGACGTGCGCATCCAGGCGGCGCGCTCGAAGAAGCTCGGTCTGGAACATCAGCTGCGCCGCCATGAGCTGACCCTGCGCCGCCTGACCGGACTTGCAGTCAACACGCCTCTCGACCTCAAAGGAAACTTCTCGGTACTTCCTGCGCGACCGGACGAGGCTGCGCTTGTTGAAAATGCAATACAGCGCCGGCCCGAACTGAAGCTTGCCGGCGAATACGAACAGTCGGCCCGGCTCCGCCGCTCGCTGGCCATGAAGGAGGGCCTGCCGGTGGTCAGCGCAAGCGCTTCATGGGGAGTAACGAACGGCTACCAGCCTGATATCGACGAAATCCGCGAAAACGTGGCGGCGGGAGTCCAGGTCGAGCTGCCGATCTTTACCGGGTTCCGCACATCGGCACAGCGCCAGGAGGCGGCAGCCCTGCTGCGCGCGGCGGCAGAACGAAGGATCGACACCGAAGAGCAGGTCAGAACCGACGTACAGGAAACCGTGCACGCCCTGGAAACCGCACGGGAGAACATTCTGACGACCGAATCGCAGGTGCAGCAGGCAAAACTGGCCGCCGAACATGCGCGTGCACGCTATGAAAACGGCATGGCGACAACCCTCGACCTTCTCGATACCGAAGCATCGCTTGCCCAGGCGGAACTTGCCCGGCTGCAGGCGGCATATGACTACGTGCTGAACAACTACACCCTTAAACGGGCAACAGGGGAGGTATTCTGGTAACATGCAGAAGAAACTGAAACAGATCATCTGCGCGGTTGATTTTTCGCCGCACTCCGACGATGTGGTGGCCTATGCCGCCGAGCTGCAGCAGTGCGGAGCGGAACTCACCCTGCTGCACGTCGAGCCCGCCGAAAACGACTCGGAGGGCCTGCTGGAAAAACAGCTGCACGCCTTCTCGCACTACAGCGACATCCTTGCCCGGCGCGGCAGCCGGGCGCTGTTCAGCGTGCAGCATGGCGATCCCGCGGCGGAGATCCTCGCCTATGCCAAAGAGCAAAAGGCGGACCTGCTCCTGCTGGGCTCTCACGGAAGCATGGCCTTTACCCGACTGCTCATGGGCAGCACGGCCGAAACCGTGATGCGCAGATCCGCATGCCCGGTCGTCGTCTACAAATCGCCCGAAACGGGAAACACCGCAAGAGAGCGCGAGGATAGCGCACAGCTTCTTTCGAACAACACGAAACAATCAGCCTGATGACAGAACAGGAAAAAAACACCGGAGCAGCCGAAAAGACAGGAAAAGAGGGTATTAAAGCATCCAACCCGCTGCGTCTGGTCATCATGGCCGTCGCCGTTCTCGGGGCGCTCATCTGGGGCGGAAGCAAAATCTGGCACTCTTTCCTCTACGTCGAAACCGACAATGCCCAGATCGAAGGGGATATCTACCCGGTCATTTCGCGCATACCCGGCAGGGTGGACAAGGTTCTCACTACCGACAACCAGAAGGTGGCCAAAGGGGACACGCTGGTGCTGCTCGACCCGGTTGACTACGAGGTCCGGCGCGATATGGCCTCGGCTGCCCTCGAAAATGCCCGTGCTTCCGTTGCTGCCGCCGGCGAAGCCGCACTTGCCGCCGCAGCGACCGGTCAGAAACTCGGCGCCGACCTCCGGCGAAGCGAAAACCTGCGCAGGCAGGACGTTATCTCGCCTTCGGAGTTCGATGCCGTAAAAGCCGGAGCACTCTCCTCCTCGGCGCAGCATGCTGCTGCCGAAAGTCAGCGCAAAGCCGCGGCGGCGCAGCTGAAAATGCGCGAGGCCGAACTGCGCAATGCCGAACTGCAGCTCTCCTACACCGCCATTACCGCGCCTGCAGACGGGCACGTATCGAAGAAAAACGTTCAGCCCGGCCAGTATGTCGCGCCCGGCCAGCAGCTGATCGCCCTGGTTGGCAGCCGCAAGCTCTGGGTTGTAGCGAACTTCAAGGAGACGCAGCTCGAAAATCTCAGACCCGGCCAGAAGGTATCCATCAGGGTAGACGCATACCCCGAAAAAGAGTTCGAGGGCGAGGTGGAATCGATCTCATCCGGAACCGGAGCGCGATTCGCCCTGCTGCCGCCCGACAACGCGAGCGGCAACTTCGTCAAGGTCGCCCAGCGCGTGCCGGTCAGGATACTCTTTACCGGCAAACCCGATAACGAACGCAAACTCGCGGCAGGGATGAACGTTGTCGTGGAGGTCCGGGTAAAATGAGCGGTCAGGGAGCGGCAACTGCGCTGCAGCCAGCGCTGCACACCTACGAAACCGGTGCGCGGCGCATCATCATCACCCTCACGGTGATCGTTTCGGCCATGCTCGAGCTGATCGACACCACCATCGTGAACGTGGCCATCACGCAGATCAGCGGGAACCTCGGCGCCAGCATCGAAGACGTTGCCTGGGTGGTAACGAGCTACGCCATCGCCAACGTCATCGTCATTCCGCTCTCGGGCTTTCTCGGCAACCTGCTCGGCCGCCGCAACTACTATATCGGCTCGATTCTGCTCTTTACGGCGGCATCGCTGCTCTGCGGCGTGGCTACCGATATCTGGACGCTGGTCTTTTTCCGCTTTCTGCAGGGCATCGGCGGCGGAGCGCTGCTCCCCACATCCCAGGCCATTCTGTACGAAACCTATCCTCCCGAAGACCGCGGCAAGGCAACCGGCATCTTTTCCATGGGGCTCGTTCTCGGCCCGACCATCGGCCCGCTGCTCGGAGGCTACCTTGTAGACTCTTTCAGCTGGGAGTGGTGCTTTTTCGTGAACATTCCGGTCGGCCTGCTCGCCGCCTGGTCGGCATTCTCCTTCATCAGGGAACCGAAAACCAAGCAGAAGGTCACCAGTATCGACTGGACCGGCATCGGTCTTCTGGCTCTCGGCATCGGGTCGCTGCAGTTCATCCTCGAGCGGGGAGAATCGAAAGACTGGTTCGAAACGCCCTACATCACCTGGTTCACCATCATCGCCACGGTCTCGCTGCTGCTTTTCGTCTGGTGGGAGCTGCGGGTCGAGGAACCCGCCGTCGATCTCCGCGTGCTCGCCCGGAGCCACAACCTGGCGATTGCCGCCGTGCTGACCTTCGTCGTCGGCTACGGGCTGTACGGCTCGCTCTTCGTCTTTCCGGTGTTCGTGCAGCACCTGCTCGGCTTCACGGCCCTGCTCACCGGACTGGTGCTTTTTCCGAGCGCCATGGTAACCGGCATCATCGCCCTGCCGCTCGGCATCGCCCTGCAGCGTGGCGCCTCGGCCAAAATCCTCATGACGGTCGGCATGGCCGCCTTCACCCTTTTCTGCTGGGAACTCGGCCAGCAGACCATGCAGTCGGGAGCCGCGAACTTTTTCTGGATACTGCTGGTGCGCGGCGTAGCCCTCGGTTTCATCTTCATTCCCGTCACCATGCTCGCCGTCGCAGGCCTGCACGGCAAGGATATCGGCCAGGCCACCGGCCTGAACAACATGGTGCGCCAGCTCGGAGGATCCTTCGGGATCGCGCTCACCAATACCTACGTGGCCAAACGCGTGGCCGCCCACAGGATTGAACTGCTCGGACACCTCTCGCCTTACGATCCCGCCGCCGTCGAGCGGCTCAACGGCTTACAGCAGGCGGCGCAGTCGCGCATGCTCTCGCCGGTCGAAGCCGAACAGGCGGCTCTGCGATCGCTCGAAGGCACCCTGACGGCACAGAGTTACCATCTCGCCTATATGGACGCATTCATGCTGATCGCCCTGCTGTTCGCGCTCTCGATGCCGCTGCTGCTGTTCATCAAGCTGAAAAAAGGGGAGAAAGCCGACCTCTCACAGGCGCACTGAAATCCGGCCTCACTCCTCCGGCTCGAAATCCAGCACGATCGAATTCATGCAGAACCGCCTGCCGGTGGGTGGCGGGCCGTCATCGAAAACATGGCCGAGATGCGAACCGCACCGGCCGCACAGCACTTCGCTGCGCTCCATGCCGTAAGCCCTGTCGGTACGATACTCCACGCTTCCGGAGCGCACCGTCTCGAAAAAGCTCGGCCATCCGCATGAACTGGCGAACTTGGCGTCGGAGCGGAACAGCGCATTGCCGCACACGGCGCAGAAGTAGGTGCCGCGACCTTCGTAATCCCAGTATCTGCCGGTAAAGGCGCGTTCGGTACCCGCACGGCGGGCCACCTCGTACACATCCGGAGGAAGCACCTTTTTCCAGACGGAATCGGGCAGATCGAGTTTTGCGGTATCGGTGCGGGAATAGTAGGGATTCGAAGAAGCCGGCTTCTGCATGGCAGGTGATCGGTTGGGCTTTCCGGAAGGTCCGGCGCAGGAAACCGGTATGGCGGCCAGAATCAGTATGGCTGTAACGAGCAGATGCTTCACCACCGGAGAGCTGTTGTGTTATGGTCTGTCTGTATGCAACTGGTAACGCGGGGGAGAGGGGAAGGGTTCCTGTAAAATAACCGGCGCTGCAGGCAGGCCCGAACCGGCGCCTGCCTGCAGACCGGAAAGCTGTTAACTCCCCTGGTTGTAATCAGGCCGCCGCGAAACTGCATGATACGCGGCACAAAGACCTGCAAGCGAGATAAACAGCATGGCATCCGATACCTCCAGCACTGCTGCCGCAATAGCCAGCAGAGGGAAAACAAGGCTCAGCGATACCAAAACCCGATGACTTGTCCCGGAAAATCCGGGGTAACCGTCCGTCATGAAGGGGCTGTGCCCGTTCATGACCCGGCCCAGCGCGACCGACACAAGATTGACGAGCGGCAGGGCGAGCGCCGTGAGCGCCACTGCCGGAGAAACCGCCCCGCCCGTTGCCTGAGGCATGGAAAGGGCTACAACGGCAAGCAGGAACCCGGCGATGTCGGCAAGCGGCCTGAATCCTGAATGCCCGGAGCGCGAGCGGCCGGTCAGCAGAAAAAGTCCGACCGCGCCTGCGGAGGCAACGGAGAGCGCCAGAAGCAGAACCGTCGAGTTGAGCCAGGAGAGGATACCAAATGCGCCAAGGGCGGCAAGGGAAGCCGCTCCGGCAAGAGCGTACTGGCTGTCGATTTTTCTGACGGCGTTCATGATGGCAAGAGAGAGCAGCATGGTAGCCGGGACGGCAAGCGCTCCGGTTGCGAGTTCGCCGATCCCCGGAAGGGTCCCGAGCGAAGTCAGCTTCATCTCCGGGAAAATGGCCATTGCTGCGGCGGTTGCGCCGAGCTGCAGCGCTATGCGAGCCCTGAAGCTGTTTTCGGAACGGTCAGAAGGGTTCCGGCCCTGTTCCCGATTCGTTGCGGCACACTGCCTGTCGCCGTCTGCCCAGTCGGCTTCCAGCCGTCGGACCTCGCTTGCGCTGAGGACCATCCCGGGAGATAAAACCATTTTGAGCGCTGACATGATGAGTTTGTTTTCAATTGTTTAATATTTACCCATCATTAAGCAATTGTCATGCCAAACCGGAAGATTACCAGCTAACTCATCTCATGAAATGAGGTTAATGAACATGTTCGATGCGGAAGAAAAGCGGAAAAATGAGACAGGACGCACGATAGCGTCCGAAGTTCGACCTGCAGCTGTTGCAGAATGAGGCACCTTGCCCCTGCCCGACGGTCGTGCCGGTCCCGGGCCCGGGGTTTCACGCACCAGCGGCCCGGTAATCATTCCATGCAGACTGGATATCCTTCCGGTAGCTGAACAGGAAAAGGGTTGCAAGCAGCACGACGACGCTGCCGATCCTTATGGCCAGCGCCGTACCGAAATGCTCGGAGAGGAACCCGACCTGCAGGTTGCCCAGCGGCATGAACCCCATCAGCACCATCAGGTAGATGCTCATCACCCTGCCCCGGTAGCGGTCTTCGACGAGGCGCTGCACCGTGGCGGTCATGGTGGCGAAAGCCGAAAGCATGCCGATGCCGGCGATGAAGAGAAAGCCCATCGCAATGCGCTCGTCCGTGGCAAAGGTGAAGGCTCCGAGCGCGATGGAAAAGGTGAGAATGCCTCCGATCACCATCATGGAGCTCCGGATCTTTCCTGACGACATCGAAACCAGCACGGTGCCGGAAAGCGAGCCTAACCCGAACGCGGAAAAAAGGTATCCCATACCGTCGGAACCCATGCCGAAGGTCTGCTTGGCTACCACCGGCAGCATCGACATGAACGACCATCCGAATATCGAAACCACGGAGACGAACAGCACGATGGTGCGAATGACAGGATGCTCCCAGGTATAGACAATCCCCTCGCGGATGGACTGCAGCGGCGGCTGATGCGCCTCGGGCTTCGTGAGGGGAGGGGCTGTCCGGATGGCGAGCAGGGCTGCGATGACGGCAAGATAGCTCAGGCCGTTGACCATGAACGCACCGCCCGTGCCGATCCAGGCAATCATGAGGCCGGCTATGGCCGGGCCGATCACCCGAGATGCGTTGAAGATTGCCGCATTGAGCGCAACGGCCGAGTGCAGTTCGCTGCGCTCGACCATTTCGCTCAGAAACGCCTGTATCGCCGGAGTGGCCACCGCGGCGACGCAGCCGAGCAGAAACGCCATAACCATGATGACGGCAAGCGTCACCGTTCCGGACAGGGTGACGGCGCCGAGCACGAGCGCCAGCATCATCGAAGCCGACTGGGTCCAGAGCAGAATGGTTTTCCGGTTGTACCGGTCGACGATAACACCGCCGAACAGCGAAAGAAACAGGGTCGGCAGCGACGAGGCTGCGGCGGTAACGCCCACCCAGAAAGCCGAACCGGTCATTTCAAGCACCAGCCACCCCTGAGCCACCATCTGCAGCCAGGTGCCGATCATCGAAACGATCTGCCCGATAAAATAGAGCCGGAAATTCCGGCTCCGGAATGCGGGAAAAGCAGAAAGAACCTTCTCTTTCATGCCTGGGGGAACAGGCTCCGGGGCGGGGTTGCCGTCGTCGGAAGCAGAGTCTTCAGCGGGTACGTTCATTGGTTATCGCGGTCATACGTGTCGAAACGGTTGCAGAAAGGAAAGTAGGAAAAGAAACGGGATTAATTGCGACAGAACCTGCGTATCGCGCACGCCAAAATGCAAACTTTGTTTTTAAGAGGAAGAATACCTAACTTTTACCTGTTGTTCCACAATTCCCCTTTCACCCCCTAACAAAAACAGGAATGAAAAAGATCATCGCCATCCCGGCTGCGCTCATACTCACGCTTCTGCTGCTGCAGTCGCTGAGTTTCGCGGCCATCAGCCAGTTTACCGGCACGTGGAAAAATGCCGACCCTAACACTGCGGGCATCACCAGACTGGCCATCTCCGGCAGCGGCAACGCGCTGACAATGCATGCATGGGGCAAATGCCACCCGCAGGATTGCGACTGGGGCGAAGTCAGCGCCAACCCTTACGCTCCCGGCGTTTCCTCAAACATCGAGCAGAACGCCCAGGCCGTTTCGGCAATCTTCAGCACCGGCTTCAGCCAGACGATGGTCATCGTCAGGCCGCTCAGCAGAAGCACCCTTCGCGTCGAAACCTACACCAGGTTCACCGACGGCAGCGGACGCTCGAACTACAGCTCCTCCTA
Source organism: Chlorobium sp. (assembly GCF_049593655.1). Classification (NCBI taxonomy): domain Bacteria; kingdom Pseudomonadati; phylum Chlorobiota; class Chlorobiia; order Chlorobiales; family Chlorobiaceae; genus Chlorobium; species Chlorobium sp. The sequence goes on along the minus strand of NZ_JBAWHG010000001.1, from coordinate 54 downwards.
CACCTTCAACCGGCAGCTCGTCGTTGGACCCATAGGCCCCATCGGGCCGATTGG